>JALVAL010000056.1 GCA_027011205.1 Gammaproteobacteria bacterium | reverse complement strand
ATTCATTATGGGGGTGCAATATAATAAAGTTACCGGGCTGTAAATCTCTTAACTGCCACTGCCCAATACGATGGCGGATCAATCGCAGGGTTGGGAAGCCCACTGCCGCAGTCATGCGTCGAACCTGCCGATTTTTGCCTTCGGAGATGGTTAGTTCTATCCAGCTGGTGGGGATCTCCTTGCGAAAACGCACCGGTGGGGTTCTGGGCCAGATGTCGGGTGTTGCTATCTTTCTGGCTCGGGCAGGCTGAGTCCAACCGTCTTTAAGCTGCATGCCTTTGGCTAATTGTTTAATGGCCTGCTCAGTAATTGCGCCATCGACCTGTACCCAATAAGACTTTTCTTTGCTATGCTTGGGATGGGCAATCTGATATTGAAGGGTTCCGGAATCGGTAAGCAGTAATAAGCCCTCACTGTCCCGATCCAGTCGACCTGCAGGATAGACCTTTTTTACAGGAATAAAATCAGACAGCGTTTCTCTTTTAGGCGCATATTGCTCATTATTATCCGTAAACTGGCTCAGGACATTGTAAGGTTTATTAAAAAGAACCAGTTGCGCCATTTTTTTACCTAATTTGAAGATCACTGACAATTGTAATGCATACAAAGCAACTGACACAAGCTGACGGGAAGCTCGATTTATATAAGGTACTGGATCAACTGGTGGTGGACGGTATCGTCAGTAAGGAAAATGCTCAGGTTTTAAGAGCTCTGGATAAAAACAACCAGTACCAGACTCAGCATCCTTTTCTGATAATCACCGAACGGGGCTGGAAAAACTGCCGCCATCCGGAGCGCCTGATCACTCTGGATGAATTAACTCAGTGGTTGTCGGCTTTTACCGGTATTAAAACCATGCGTATTGATCCACTGACCGTGGATGTACACAGTGTCACCTCTTTAATGTCATTCTCCTATGCCCGCAATTTTAATGTTCTGCCTGTTGATGTTCAGCCTGACAGGGTTTATGTGGCGACGGCACAGCCGTTTCAAACAGACTGGATTGTTGAAATTGAACGTATTATCAACAATAAAATAGAACTGGTGCTGGCTAATCCTGATGATATAGCTCATTTTCTGGTGGAATTTTACAGTGTTTCATCGTCTGTAACTCAGGCTAAATATCAGAGTGAAGATGAAATTCTGGGGATTCAGAATCTGGAGCAATTGATTGAAATGGGACGCGCCGGTAATCTCGATGCCAATGACAATCATATTGTTAAAATCGTGGACTGGCTGCTGCAGTATGCTTTTGAACAACGCGCCAGTGATATCCATCTGGAGCCACGCCGGGAACAGGCCAATGTCCGCTTTCGTATAGACGGCATAATGCAGCAGGTGTATGAGATCCCTGCTGCGGTGATGAACGCGGTGTCCAGCCGGATTAAAATTCTGGGGCGTATGGATGTCTCGGAAAAACGCCGTCCTCAGGATGGCCGAATTAAAACCCGGACGCCTTCCGGGCAGGAAATTGAATTACGTTTATCCACCATGCCGACCGCTTTTGGTGAAAAACTGGTGATGCGGATTTTTGATCCCGAGGTGTTAAACAAGGATTTTGCTTCGCTGGGTTTTGGCAAACAGGAAAGACAGCATTGGGAAAACATGATCAAACAGCCCAATGGTATTATTCTGGTGACCGGTCCTACAGGCTCCGGTAAAACCAGTACCCTTTACACCACTTTACGACGTCTGGCCAAACCGGAAGTTAATGTCTGTACTGTAGAGGATCCCATTGAAATGATTGAGCCTAAATTTAATCAGATGCAGGTGCAGCAGAATATTGATCTGGATTTTGCACAGGGTGTGCGAACTCTGATGCGTCAGGATCCGGATATTATTATGATTGGCGAAATCCGTGATAAAGAAACCGCAGAAATGGCAGTACAGGCCTCACTGACCGGCCATCTGGTATTAACTACCTTGCATACCAATGATACTCTGTCAGCTATTGTTCGTTTACGGGATATTGGTGTGCCTACCTATCTTATTCATTCCAGTATTATAGGTATTATGGCTCAGCGCCTGGTGCGAACTTTGTGTCCTCATTGTAAGCAGGCAACCGGGGTGGAGGCGGATGTCTGGGTGGATATGGTACGTCCCTGGAAGAGTGAGCCGCCTAAAAAAATCTATAAACCGGCAGGTTGTATAGAATGCCGTAATACCGGTTTTATGGGACGCCTGGGGCTGTTTGAAATGCTGCCCTTAAGCCGTGAATTAAAACATTTAATCAGTCAGAATGCAGAACTGGAACCTTTACGTCGACAGGCAGTCAGAGAAGGCTATAAACCCATGCGTCTGGCAGGTGCCCAGAAAGTGGCTAAAGGTTTAACCACCATAGAGGAAGTTTTAAGAGTCACGCCAGTTCCTATGAGTTAATTACCGTTTCTTAAATAAAGGCTTTAATAATTTTTTTAGATAATTTAAAGAATTGCTCCAGGGGCTGCTGAGCTTTTATCTATCACCTGATTTTTTCCCTGACGGCGTTATTTTTTACTATCAATGGAAATGCCTTGTTAGAACCAAACAATCTCAAATCAGCTTAACATCTGAAATATCAACAGCCCCTGGAAGTAGAAGGATAAGTTTTTTTGTCACTGCATTATTTTTTTATGGGCTTTGTTATCAGAGAATGGCTCCTGGTTATCTCTGGTATAGGGCTTGTCCTGAGCTCAATATATACCGGTGAGTTGCCGGATTATTCGGCACAGGAATTACAGGTATTATATATCCTGTTGGTACTCTTTATTACCGTAAGAGGCTTGCAGAACAGCGGACTTATTCTCAGGTTTTCCCGCTCTATAGAAACCGGCCGTGGTATTCCGCTAAAGCTGCTGGTGTTTACCTTTTTTCTGTCCATGATTGTGACAAATGATGTGGCTCTGATTGTTATGGTACCTATAACACTGGCACTGAATATCAATCGCAAGGGCATTGTTGTGATATTTGAGGCTCTGGCGGCAAACGCAGGTTCCGCTTTTACTCCGTTTGGAAATCCTCAAAACCTGTATATCTACTGGTATTATGATCTCAGTCCTGTGGACTTTATCAGTAGCATTGCACCTTTTTCTATGGTTTTTTTATTACTGCTGGCAGTCTCTGCCGGGTTTATAAAAACAGAGGTTAAATTACCGGAAATAACGACAATTCCGGTAAATAAACGTCAGGCTTTAATCTATGGTTTTTTGTTTGTTGTTGTCATGTTAACCATTTTACATGTCTTACCTATATTAAGCGGGCTTGCCGTACTTGTTTTTGCCTTGCTGTTTGATCGACCTGCTTTGAAAGTGGATTATGCCTTACTGCTGACCTTTGTTTTTTTCTTTGGCCTGGCCGACGATCTCAAGTTAATATTGGCCGCAGACATGAACCATTCGGGAAATATTTTTATACTTTCTGCTTTAAGCAGCCAGTTTATCAGTAATGTTCCGGCCACGTTATTGTTTGCAAAATTTACCAGTAACTGGGAAGCCCTGCTTTGGGGTGTGAATGCTGGTGGCTTTGGTACTTTGTTTGGTTCTCTGGCAAATTTAATTGCTTATAAATTGTATATTACCCATACCAGCAGTGATCATAAGGCACAATTTACGGCACAATTTATGTTTTTTGGTTTTGCGGCCTTATTTATTTCAACAGCCCTGTATTTTATGCTTTATTAACACCAATTATTTTGTAACCATGGCGCATTATTTTAGAGCCGTCAGGGTATCAGATTATGACAAATGATCTGCAGCTGTTCAGGGTAGTTTTCTGATCCAGGGATGTATTTGTTGCAGCGGGGCAGGGAGTTTGTTCAGATCCTGGCGGGCCTGAGTGAAAGAAGGATACCGGCCAAGAATAATAATATACCAGGGCTTGTTATTCAGTTCTGTCTGATAGACAGCTGTTTTATTAATCAGCTGATGTTTGAGTAAAAAATCTTTTATGGATTCTGTATGTACCGAGCCGGATAACTGGATGCCGTAAAAGGGTGTCTGGATGCTGGTAGCAGGAATAATTGTCTGTTTTCGGGTGTTTGCTGTTGCGCTGTTTTTTTTGGCTGTCAGTGTCTGGTTTTGTACTGTGTTTTCCAGTTTAGTGACTTTGATATCAATCTTGTCAACCCGCTCTGTCAGCGTAAAAACTGATTGTTTAATATTTTTATGCTCAGTTTCCAGTCCGGTTATCTTGTCCTGTAGAATATTCTGTTGTGTTTGCTG
>JALVAL010000055.1 GCA_027011205.1 Gammaproteobacteria bacterium | reverse complement strand
TTATAAGACAATAGTCATTAGTCATTAGTCATTAGTCATAGAGTATATGGAACGGATCAATTCTGGAAAATCAATTATTGTGGGTCTGTCTGGTGGGGTGGATTCATCAGTGGCGGCTTTGCTGTTAAAACAGCAAAACTATGATGTGTCTGCAGTGTTTATGAAAAACTGGAATGAGGACGATGACCAGGATTATTGCCCGGCAGAAGAAGATTTTGCCGATGCACAGAGCATTGCTGCTGAATTGAATATTCCTTTTCATGGTGTTAATTTTGCTCCGGAATACTGGGACAGGGTATTTACTTACTTTCTGGCTGAGTATCAGGCGGGGCGCACACCTAATCCGGATATTCTGTGTAATAAGGAAATTAAATTTAAAGTGTTTCTGGAATACGCACTGTCACAGGGAGCGGAAAAAATTGCCACCGGTCATTATGCCCGGGTAAAAGAACAAAATGGTGAGTTTTTTCTATTAAAGGGTAAAGATAATAATAAAGACCAGAGTTATTTTCTTTATACTCTGGGGCAGTACCCCTTATCCAGAACTCTGTTTCCTGTGGGTGAGCTGGAAAAACCACAAGTGCGCCATCTGGCAGAAGAACATAATCTGGCCACCTGGGATAAAAAAGATTCCACCGGGATCTGCTTTATTGGTGAACGAGATTTTAAGCAATTTTTAAGCCGTTACCTGCCCGCTCAGCCCGGTGACATGGTGTCACCCGAGGGTGAAATAGTCGGTCAGCATCAGGGGTTAATGTATCATACTCTGGGTCAGCGTAAAGGGCTGGGTATTGGTGGACGCAAAAGCGATATTTCTGGACAACCATGGTTTGCCGCACAGAAAAATCCGCAAAAGAACCAGTTAATTGTGGTTCAGGGAAAAGATCACCCATTACTGTACAGCCAGTCACTAAGGGCATCGGATCTGCATTGGGTCAGTGGCCATGCTCCGGAAACTCCGTTTCGATGCAAGGCCAAAACCCGGTATCGCCAGCCGGATCAGGACTGCATTATCAGCCGAATTGAAACAGTCTCCAATTCCACCCAATGTATGGTAGAATTCGACTCGACGCAATTCGCTATTACGCCCGGACAATCCATTGTTTTTTATCAGGATGAAATTTGTCTTGGCGGCGGAATTATTCTGGGATAAACGGAAATTTTGATTTGACTTTAAAACATCTAACACCATTAGAAGAGCGCAGCATAGCTCTGGCAGGGCTGTTACAGAATTGCCATCAGGTGCAGCAACTGGCCAGCACCGGGCAGATTGATGGTTTTTACCTCAATATTGCGGTTAAAGCCATCTTGAATACCGACCCGGATAATACTCTGGATATATTTCAGGGTATACCCGGTATTCGTGAAGGTCTGCAGCTCATCAGTCAACAGTTGGGCAATGATGACAAAAAAAGAAATATCGAACTGACCCGCTATAGTATCGCTATTCTGTATCTGGCCAACAAATTATTAAAAGATCAGTCCATGCTCGCAGATCTCAGTCAGGGCATTGAAAAAACCCGGGGCCAGATAGAACATTTTGGCATTGACCACAGCAATATTTACGCCAGTCTGGGTGGTCTGTATAGTGACACCATCAGTAAACTAAATCCCCGTATTATGGTTTCCGGTGAACCTGCCGTTCTTAATAATCCGGATAATGCCAGTAAAATACGTACTTTACTCTTATCCAGCATTCGTTCTGCAGTACTCTGGCATCAACTGGGCGGCTCCCGCTGGCAATTATTATTTCAACGAAAAAAAATTGTGGCTGCAGTCAAAACTCTGGCATAATTTGCAGTGAACTTTTTTATTATATTTTAGTCATAAGTACATTCCTGAATTGCCCTTACACTTGTTTTTTTACCTTAAACAATATTGAAAGATGAATAGCTGAATACCATGAGTTTATTTCAACAGATTATACAGGCTAAAAATTGCCTGAGAAAAAAAATTATTGGCCAGGATGCACTGGTTAATAAATTATTTATCGCTCTGCTCGCAGACGGGCATTTACTGGTCGAAGGAGCACCGGGTCTGGCAAAAACACGCGCCATTAAAGAGCTCGGTGAGCTGATTGAAGCAGATTTTCACAGAGTACAGTTTACTCCGGATTTATTACCCGCCGATTTAACCGGTACAGAAATTTATCGTCCACAGGATGGCAGCTTTCATTTTCAGCAGGGTCCCCTGTTTCATAATCTGTTATTAGCTGATGAAATCAATCGGGCTCCGGCAAAAGTACAGTCTGCCCTGTTAGAAGCCATGGCCGAAAAGCAGATCACCATTGGCAGAGAAACTTATCCCCTGCCAAAATTATTTATGGTTATGGCAACCCAAAATCCTATTGAACAGGAAGGTACCTATCCCCTTCCGGAAGCTCAGCTGGATCGTTTTTTGATGCATATACGCATAGATTATCCGTCCCGGAATGCAGAACAGGAAATACTGACACTAAACCGTCAGGAGGCTCAGGATGAATTGCTCAAAACAGATAATAGTTACTCGGAAAATGCCAGTAAAGTGGTTATTTCCCAGCAGGTATTATTTGCCGCCCGTCATGAAATTCTAAATATTCATATGAGTCAGGAAGTGGAACAGTATCTGCTTAATATTATTCTGGCCACTCGTGATCCCGCACCCTATGATGAAACACTGGCCAAGTGGGTAAACTATGGCGTTAGTCCAAGAGCAACCATTGCACTGGATCGCTGTGCCCGCGCCCATGCCTGGTTGTCCGGTAAAGATTATGTCACGCCTTCTGATATTCAGGCAGTAGTTGCCGATATTTTCCGTCATCGTATTCTGCTGTCATTTGAAGCTGAGGCCAACGGCATTGATCCGGATTACTTTATCAGTAAGCTGCTTGGCTATATTGCTGTTCCATAAGGATTAGCCTCATGAGATTCTGGCAATCAATATTTAAAACCGGAAAAACAGATGTTAAACCTGCTGAAACACAGCTCTCATCCAGCTTCGAGCGTTCAACTCGAGTGGATCTGCAGGGACTGATACAATTGCGTTATCAATCTTCTCAGATAGCGCTGGGGGCACAACGTAAAGCTTATTCTGCCCTTTCCGGTCACTATTCATCACCTTTTAAAGGACGTGGATTAAATTTTGATGAAGTCCGTCCCTATCAGCCCGGTGATGATATACGCAATATAGACTGGAATGTAACCGCCAGAACCGATCGGGTACACACCAAGGTTTTTAAAGAAGAACGGGAACGCCCGGTCTTTATTATTGCTGATCTCAGCAGCAGTATGTATTTTGGGACTCGCCATTGTTTAAAGTCTGTCACGGCAGCAAAAGCTGCGGCTTTGTTTGCCTGGGCGGGAGCAGATAACCATAATCGCATTGGTGGCGTGGTCTTTAATCAGCAGGAACACAGACAAATGCGTCCCCGAGGTGGTCATCAGGGGGTATTGCGTTTTTTAAAAATGCTGACGGATTTTCACAACCAGTCTCTGGATAGCTCTTCCACAGAAGAGCAGAGAGTTCATGCCAATGGCTATAACAGCGAAATATTATTTGCCCGTTTACAAAAACTCATCCATCCCGGCAGTATTGTTTTATTTGCCAGTGATTTTATTAACACCACAGAAGCTGATTTAAAACATATTCATCATATTGCCCGTCATAATGATTTGCTGATGGCGCATATATATGATCCTGTCGAAGCAGAATTACCCCCTGCAGGCCAGTATGCCATCAGCGATGGGGAACACTATCAGGAAATTGACACCCGTGTTCCATCCTTACGTCAGGCTTTTCAGCAGTCATTTAACCGGAAGAAAGAACAAATCGAACAGTTCTGTATTCACAATCAGTCGAATTTTATCAAACTGGCCACTTATGATCCGATAACAGAACAGTTTATAACCACTCTGGGTAAGGACAGCAGTACACGCCGTATTGCCAGGAGTCGTTATTAATTATGTCCACACCACAAACAACAACTCCGATTCATACCCCGGCTGCTTTTGACCCGACACAACTGGCAGACATACATCTGCCTCAGCCCGTCAGCTACTGGCCACCTGCACCGGGATGGTGGATCAGTCTGGTAATTATTTTTTGCCTTATCGGTCTGTTATGGTGGTGGACAAATCAGCGGAAAAAAAATCCGCTGGTTATTGAGCGTAAAAGACTTAAGCAGGTTAAAACAGAAGCACAGCGGGAACTGATAAAAATTGAACAGAATTTTATACAGCATAAAAATGCACACCACTGCATAGAACAATTATCAGTTTTCCTGCGACGGTATGCGGTCTCTATATATGCTAGAGAACAGGCGGCCTCTGTAACCGATAAACAATGGCTGGAAATGCTCAGCAGCTTATCCGGCAATCCGAAATTTTCAGATACCTTTAAAACACTGCTGACAGAAGCACCTTATCAGTCAGCAGATAAAGAAATTAATGAACAGCTGTTGGGGCAGCTTTTTACGGCCACAAAACAATTACTGAAACAGAATATTAAACAGCAATATTCGGGAGTACAGCATGTATAGTTTTGACTGGCCCTGGATGTTTTTATTATTACCACTGCCATTACTGGTGTACTGGTTTAGCAGACCGACTTCCATTAATCAGTCACCAGCACTAAAAGTACCTTTTTTTAACACCTTAGAACAGCTCAGTAAACAACAGCAGACAGCTACTTCTGCAAAAGTGTCCCCTCTACTACTGCTGGCATTTCTGGCCTGGATATTTCTAATTATGGCCAGTGCTCAACCCAAATGGTCTGGTGAAGCGATTTCTATACCGGTCAGCGGGCGTGATCTGATGCTGGCAGTGGATATATCCGGCAGTATGGAACAGAAGGATATGTTTTTTGCCAATGATGCGGTGGATCGTTTAACCGCGGTTAAAGCCGTACTTCTGCCTTTTATACAAAAACGCAAAGGTGATCGTCTGGGACTTATTTTATTTGGCGATCGTGCTTATTTACAAACTCCTCTAACATTTGATCGAAAAACCATTGAACGTATGCTGCTGGAATCTTTTATCGGTATGGCTGGACAGCATGCAACCGCTATTGGTGATGCCATTGGTCTGGCAGTCAAACGTCTGAAGGATCTGCCCGCCAGTCAAAGTGAATCCAGAGTATTAATTGTTCTGACAGACGGCTCTAATAATGCCGGTTTGGCACCGGTGACTGCAGCCAGGCTGGCAAAACAGATTGGTATTAAAATCTACACTATTGGTTTTGGTGCAGATGAAATGATTGTTCGCTCTTTTTTTGGTCGTCAACGAGTCAATCCATCCAGAGATCTGGATGAAAAAACTCTTAAGGAAATTGCTCAAAGCACCGGTGGTCAGTATTTTCGAGCCCGTGATACCCGTGAACTGCAAAAAATTTATCAGACACTGGATGAACTGGAACCGGTTGAATCTGATAATCTGACCTACCGTCCCAGCAAGTCGTTATTTTACTGGCCTCTGAGTATTGCCCTGTTGCTGACCTTAGTTCTGTTTCTATTACGTCAGTCCAGTCGGCATTCATTACCCAGAACAGGGTTTAAAGGGAGGACGATTTAATGTTTGAAACATTCCACTTTCTTCGTCCCTTATGGCTACTTGCCATTCCTGTTGCGGCAATTTTACTGATTATTTTTTATCAGCATTCGAAATACAAAAGTGGCTGGGAAAAAGTATGTGATCCGGCTCTGCTGAATTTTCAACTGGCACAATTAAAAAATAATCATATGCCTTCAAAAAAAATACTGCACTGGATATTTCCTTTGCTTATACTATTAACCTTATTTTCACTGTCAGGGCCCAGCTGGGAGAAAAAAGAACAACCGGTTTTTCAACAGGGAAGCGCTCTGGTCATGGTGCTGGATCTATCCTTATCTATGAATGCAACAGACATTAAACCTTCACGACTTGAACGAGCCAGGCTGAAAATTATTGATATTCTCAAACAGAAAAAAGAAGGCCAGACGGCCCTGGTGGCATATGCCGGTGATGCCCATATAGTCAGTCCTTTAACCATTGACAGCAAAACCATTATGTCGCTATTACCAGCGCTGGACTCATCTATTATGCCGCTGTCCGGTTCAAATGTGGTGGATGCAATGCAAACTGCCAGGGAACTATTTAAAAATGCCGGTATTACCCAGGGCGACATTTTACTCTTTACTGACGGTATTGATCCGTCTCAGCAGCAAAAAATGTCACAAACGGTTAAAGACCTTTATCAACAGGGTTATCGCTTTTCTTCCATCGGCATTGGCAGTTATTCAGGATCGCCGATTCCCGTTCCCGGCCAGGATGGTTTTATTAAAGATCCTTCTGGACAGGTTATTTTAAGTAAACTGGAAGATGCTCCCTTGGAGGCACTCAGTCAGGCCGGGGGTGGTTTCTATCATACTCTGACACTGGATGACAGCGACTTTAATGCCGTACTAAAACATAAATTTTCTACTCCTGATTTAATAAAAAAGCAGGATAAGCAGATCGAACAGTGGGTAGATGCCGGTGCTTATATCACAGTCTTTATTATCCCGCTGGCATTACTGATGTTTCGCAAAAGACTGTTGAGCCTTGTTTTTGTGTTCGTTCTGATTCCTGCATTATACAATAATCCGGTTTACGCACAAACTCAGGAACAGCAGACAGGATCTGACACCCCCTCATGGAAAACCAGCTGGAACAATCTATGGTTAACACCGGATCAACAGGCTGAAAATGCATTTAAAAAACAGCAGTATCAGCAGGCCGGTATGACCTTTGAAGACCCTTTATGGAAAGCCAGTGCCCTGTACCGTGCCGGCAATTATCAGCAGGCACTGGAACAGTATGGCCAGTTTGACAATGCCGATACTTTATATAATAAAGGCAACGCACTGGCTAACCTGCAAAAATTTCCAGAAGCCATTAATGCTTATAATGAAGCCTTAAAACACAACCCAAAACTCAAAGATGCAAAAATAAACCGGGATTATATTAATAAGCTGCTGGAGCAGAAAAAACAGCAATCCAGACAAAATTCAAAAAACAATCAGGATCAGTCACAGCAGAATTCTGATCAGAATAAGAAATCTGATAACAGCAATTATAAGGATGGCTCAAAATCCGCTCAATCTGAGCAGCACAAACAACGCCAGAATACGGAAGACAAACAGAATAGTGCTGAATCTCAGACTGCTGACAAAAATTCCAGCAAGGAACAGGATAAAAGTCAACCGGACAATCAACAAAAAAATAAACATACTAATCAGCAGGATAAAAATCAGCAAAGAGATAAAGACAGTCAGAATCAGGCTCAAAACAAGCCTGATAGACAACAGGACAGCAAATCAGATAAAGCTCGGGGTTCACAGCAGACTCATGAAGCAACAAGCCCTGAAGATCTGCAAAACATGACTCAAACGTCTGATAATACCCAGCAGCAGCCTTTATCCAAAGCGGATGATAAGGATAAAAATAACAGTTTGAAAGAGCATCCATCAACTGCCGATGATGTAATGTCTCAGCTCAGCAAGGAAGAACAACAGTCATTAAAACAATGGCTGCAGCGTATCCCTGACAATCCCGGAGAGCTTTTGCGAATTAAATTCAGAAATAATACCTTATTAAAACAGAGACAAAAAAATGCGCCACAACAGTATGAGGGCACACCATGGTAACAGCTAAAATTTACAATACGAAATTAAAAAAACATTTCATATTAATTTGTCTGCTGTTGAGTATTTTTCTGTCTGCTTCTCTTTGGGCAGATGTCAAAGCGACAACAGACAGAACGATTATCAGTATTGATGAAACCATTACCTTAACTATTCATTCTAAAAACGGTTCCGGTGAACCGGATCTTTCGGTACTGGAAAAAGATTTTCAGATTCTGGGTCAAAGTGAACGTCAGAACTACAGTTTAATTAATGGCCATGCTTCCAGCACTCACACCTGGACAATTACATTACTAGCTAAAAATAACGGTGAGCAAAACATACCGGCCATTAAAGTCGGCAATGAAACAACCCAGGCCATACCCCTGGTTATTCAGAAACAGTCCACAACTCCAGCACTGGATGGCAGGGAAGTATTTTTGAAAATGCAGCTCACACCAAGGGACAATGTTTATGTCCAGCAACAAATTCTGATAACGGTTCAACTCTATCATCGTATTCGTCTGGCAAATGCCTCATTAACTGAACTGGAGCTGGAAGATACTGTGGTAGAGAAGCTGGGTAATGACCGTAATTTCAGCAAAGTTATTGGTAAGTACCGTTACAATGTAATAGAACGCCAGTACGCCATCTATCCCCAGCAAAGCGGTTCTTTAACTATTCCATCTTTAACCTTTTCCGGTAATAAAGAGATCGGGCAGAATTTTTCATTATTCTCCCGACCCGGACAACCATTAATCAGCCGCACCAGTTCTGTTACCATAAAGGTACTGCCAGTACCTGCCAGCTATACCGGCAAACAGTGGCTGCCGGCAGAATCGCTGGTACTGGAATCTGAAATTCTGGAAGACACCAGTAATATCAAAAGTGGTGAGGCCATTACCCGCCATATTATTATTCGTGCAACCGGTCTACTGGGTTCACAACTACCCGCTGTCACCATGCCTGCCAGCAGCCACTATAAAACTTATCCCGATAAGGAAAAGCTCAATAATCAGCAGCTCAATGGCAAAGTCATTGGCAGCCGCAAAGACACCATTGCCATTATTCCCCTGCAGGCAGGTCAATTTACCCTGCCTGAAATTAAAATCAGCTGGTGGAATATCATAAGCAATACGCAGGAAACAGCTGTATTGCCAGAGCGAATCTTAACAGCACTGCCAAATGCCGATATACAGGCTATGGTGCCGTCAAAGAGTCAAGCTGAAGCACAAAAGTCGCAATTAAAACAACAAAATCATGGCGGGAACCAGAGAAATAGTAGTTCTGAAGTAAAAACGGTAGAAAAATTATTGTATAAAATACCTCATTTTAAGCAGGATATCTGGTTCTGGATCAGTATCGCTCTATTGGTAGTATGGCTCATTACCCTGATCCTGTATTTTGATGTCCGCAGCCGAAAGAAACGACACAAAGCAGGTATTTCTCCAGCACTACCAGCCGCATCACATGAGAAATTTTTACAATGCATTTATACCGCCTGTCAGGAGAATAATGCCAGCACGGCTCAACAGGAGCTGATCAACTGGGCCAGAATTTATTTTAACCAGCCGACCTTAAGCGGACTGGCAGATATCGGCTCATTAACTGAAGATGAAGCCTTAATACAGGCAATCAATGCCCTTGAAGAATCTAAATATTCCAGCCATCAACAGGACTGGAAAGGTTTAGCTTTAGAACAGGCCTTAAAAGATTTTATGGCTCGGAAAAAACAGGAAACCAGCCGTAAAAAGCAACAACAGGCTTTTGTCCCTCTTAACCCCTGACTCAAAGATTGAAAAGAACTTTGAATTCAGTAAGAGTATCTGCTTACGGAGCTTAAAGATCCAACGGCGTACCCAGTGTTCGGGTAGATAATTCATTATCAATCATTAAGGTGCCATAACCATCACCCTCGACCAGTTTAAGTTTGGCTATAATTTCCATTACACCGGATTCTTCTTCAACCTGCTCATTAACAAACCATTGCAGCAGATTATAACTGGCATGATCTTTTTTCTTAAGCGCCTTATTACTTAATTCATTCAGGTTTCTGGTCATAAACTGTTCATGCTCTAAACTGGCCTGAAACACCTCCAGCAGGGTACCGAATTTTACCGGTGGTTTATCGATACTTTGCAGATTAATTGAACAACCCTGTTCTATCAGATAATTATAAATACGGGTAGCATGCTGATGTTCTTCCTCATACTGGAGCTTGAACCAGTGCGCTGCCCCATTAAAATCACTGGAACTGCAATAGGCGGACATGGAAAGATAGAGATAAGCAGAATAAAATTCACGATTAAGCTGTTTAATGAGCTCTTTTTTAATTTTTTTACTTATCATAATATTTCCTTTAAAAATACAAAAGTTTCACAGGTATCAGTTTTCTGACACGAGGACTTATAATAGACGGACTAAGAAGAAAATTCAAATATTCTGGAAGTGAGCAATAAGCTCACCCCAAAAAAGAAGGAGATATACATTATTTACCCGCAGGCACAAATTAGCTGGCTGAATTCCGGTGAACCCTTTTCCGAACAGTTTCAGGATTTTTATTTTTCTACAGATGGCGGATACCAGGAAACTGAATATGTTTTTTTAAAGCCGAATCAGTTCCCTGAACGTTTTTATCTGCAGCACAATAGCTCTTCTGCAGCGACTATTAGCATTGGTGAAACCGGTTTCGGTACTGGACTGAATTTTCTGGTGACCTTATATTACTGGTTACAGATACCGACTGCCAAACATACCGTGCATTTTATTTCTACTGAAAAATACCCTTTTACCAAAATACAATTGCAAAAGGTTTATCAGACTTTTTCATCCCATTGGCCGCAACTGACAGAACTCTGTGAACTGTTATTATCATTCTATCCGGATGTATTTAATAATAAACGGACTTTTACCTGTCAATTTGCACATGATAATTTCAAACTGACCCTTTTAACTGGTGATGCCTGTGAACAGTTGAATATACTGGCTGCTAGTAAAACAGTAATTTTTGATGCCTGGTATCTGGATGGTTTCGCTCCATCTAAGAATGCTGATATGTGGAGCCAGAAACTATTTAATGTTATTTATAAACTAAGCAAAACCGGCACCACACTAAGCAGTTTTACTGCCGCAGGTTTTGTGCGTCGAGGTTTAATTGAATCCGGTTTCAGGATTAAGAAAATACCGGGTCTGGGTAAGAAAAGGGAAATTCTTACAGGATTTTATCCACTAAATATTGCTTAAGAAAGCAAACAGGCTTACTAAAACTATAGCTCCAGGCTTTAAATTATTGTAACTACTCAGCGTATTCATCTTTTTTTACTCCCCCCCCCTTTTTTTTGTTAATAAGAGAGTGCGTTATTTTCGTACTCTACCCTCAGGGGGTACCTGGGAATGGCCACATATTTGTATATGCTCACATTCTCCGTGCGCCTCTTTGAGGTAGCGAAGCTATTGTGTCTTGAACTTTGGCAAAATCTAAATACGCTGAAGAGTTACTATTTATTTATATTTATTCATCTCATTAAAGTTCAGATAACGATAAATTTCATCTTCCGAGCCATTAAGCACATTAACGGCATCCAGGTATTCCTGAAGTGTGGGTAATTTCCCCAGGGTAGAAACCACCGCCGATAATTCTGCAGAGGCCAGAAAGACCCTGGCATCCTTACCTAAACGATTAGGGAAGTTGCGGGTAGAAGTTGAAATCACACTGGCTCCATCTGCCACTCTTGCCTGATTACCCATACATAAGGAACAGCCCGGTAATTCAGTTCTGGCACCTGCTCGGCCAAAGATGCTGAAAACACCTTCCTCAATCAGTTCTGTTTCATCCATTTTAGTCGGTGGTGCTATCCATAAACGAGTTGGGATATTACCGCCACCATTATCCAGATAAGCTCCCAGAACTTTAGCCGTTGCACGATAATGACCAATATTAGTCATACAGGAACCAATAAAGACCTCCTGAATATTCTGACCGGCAACCTCTGAAAGCAATTTAACATCATCAGGGTCATTTGGACAGGCCAGAATCGGCTCTTTAATAGTATTGAGATCAATTTCAATAATATCCACATATTCCGCATCGTCATCGGGTTCCAGCAGTTGTGGATTATCCAGCCAGACGTTCATTTCATCAATACGACGCTGCAGGGTTTTAGCATCCTGATAACCCTGTTTGATCATCCAGTTTAATAAGGCCACATTGGATTTCAGATATTCAATAATGGGTTCTTTATTTAAGCGAACGGTGCAGCCATTAGCAGAACGTTCTGCAGAAGCATCGGCCAGTTCAAAGGCCTGCTCTACTTTTAGATCCGGCAAGCCTTCAATTTCCAGAATACGACCATTAAAGACATTGATTTTACCAGCCTTATCGACTGTCAGTTTAGCATCCTGAATCGCCTGCCAGGGAATGGCATTAACCAGATCTCGCAAGGTTATACCTGGTTGTAACTCACCTTTAAAACGCACCAGCACAGACTCGGGCATATCCAGAGGCATGACCCCCATGGCTGCTGCAAAAGCCACCAGACCGGAACCAGCCGGAAAGGAAATTCCCAGCGGGAAACGGGTATGAGAATCACCGCCAGTACCCACCTGATCCGGCAATAACATTCGGTTTAACCAGGAATGGATGATACCATCACCAGGACGCAGCGAGACACCGCCGCGCTGAGTAAAAAAAGTCGGCAGGGTATGTTGTAATTTAATGTCCACAGGTTTTGGGTAAGCCGCCGTATGGCAGAAGCTCTGCATGACCAGATCAGCCGCAAAGCCCATGCAGGCCAGCTCTTTTAATTCATCACGGGTCATGGCACCGGTGGTATCCTGAGAACCTACGGTAGAAATACGTGGCTCACAATAAGTACCCGGACGCACTCCTTCCACACCACAGGCCTTACCGACAATTTTTTGAGCCAGAGTATAACCCTTGCCAGTATCTTCTGCGGCTACAGGACGGGTAAAAATATCGGAAGGCTTCTGTCCCAGATACTGGCGGGTTTTATCCGTCAGACCACGTCCAATAATTAAAGGAATACGACCACCGGCCTGAACTTCATCCGCCATAGTATTGGGATTTAATTCAAAGCTACTGATGACATTATCCTGCTCATCTACTATTTTACCTTCATACGGCTTGATGGTGATAACATCGCCGGTCTCGATTTTAGAGACATCACATTCAATAGGTAAAGCCCCGGAATCTTCTGCGGTATTAAAGAAAATAGGTGCAATTTTACCCCCCAGAATAACCCCACCCTGACGCTTGTTAGGAATATAGGGAATATCATCTCCCATATGCCATAATACCGAGTTAATGGCAGATTTACGTGAAGAGCCGGTACCGACCACATCGCCTACATAGGCAATGGGATGACCTTTCTGTTTAAGTTTTTCGATAATTTCCAGAGCATCCGGCATTTTACTGACCAGCATAGCCTGAGCATGCAGAGGAATATCCGGACGGGACCAGGCTTCAGTGGCCGGTGACAAATCATCAGTATTAGTTTCACCAGGAACTTTTAGTACGCTTACCGTAATAACTTCCGCCAGTTCAGGGCGTTTGGTAAACCAGTCACCGGCTGACCATGAATCAACTACCTGTTTGGCATATGGATTAGTTTTAGCTTTTTCCATCACCGAATGCCAGGCATCGGCAATTAACAGAGTATTTGACAATGCTGCTGCTGCAATAGGAGCAACGTCTTCCTTATCCAGTAAATCCACCAGTGGCTGAATATTATAACCACCACCCATAGTACCCAGAATTTCTGTGGCTCTGGCCGCATCAATCAGAGGACAGCATTCTTCAGATTGAGTCACTCTGGTAAGAAATTTCGCTTTAACCCTGGCGGCAGCATCCACACCGGAAGGAACCCGGTTAATGAATAAATCCAGTAAAAATGCTTCTTCACCAGCACCTGGCTGCTTTATCAGTTCAATTAACTGGGTGGTTTGATGTTCATCCAGCGGCAATGGCGGTAAGCCCTGTTCAGCACGCTGGGCAACATGATGTCTATATTTTGCTAACATTGGAACCCTTTATTATTTCAAAAAACTAGCATTATTATACACTAAATTAAATTGATATTTATCAATTAAGCGTTAAGC
>JALVAL010000054.1 GCA_027011205.1 Gammaproteobacteria bacterium | reverse complement strand
ATAATTAACTTAATTTTAAGGAAATGAAAATGAAAAAACTAATTGCTGCTGCTGTAGCTGCTGCTATCATCGCTCCTGTTAGCGTTATGGCTGCCGGTCCGACTCTGTATGGTAAAATCCATATGTCTGTTGATTATAAAGACAACAATGGTACAAATGCTCCTGGCGTTGCATATGGAGCTGGTAAAGAAGTAAGTGAATGGGGCTTAAACTCAAACTCCTCACGTATTGGTGTTAAAGGTTCTGAAGATTTAGGTAACGGCATGAAAGTCGGTTACTTAATCGAATGGCGTGTTGGAATGGACGGTGATAATTTTGGTGATAGAGATTTGGCCGCTCGTAACCGTGCAATCACTTTGTCTGGCGACTGGGGTACTATGCTGGCCGGTAAATGGGATACGCCAATGAAAACTTTCGGTCGTAAACTGGATTTATTTGGTGACCAGATTGGTGATTTGCGTAATATGAATACAGGCGCAACACTGGATGCTCGTGCTAATAATGTACTGGCATACGTAACTCCAAATATGAATGGCTTCTCTGCAACTCTGGCTTATGTCTTCTCTGTAAATCAGCTGGATCAGGACGGTGCTGTCAGTGGTGGTGATAACTCCGATTCAAGTGCTATCTCCTTAAACGCTATCTATAATAATGGTCCTATGATGTTAGGTGTTGGTTATAGCAATTATGATGATGGTGTATTCTCATCAAGTTCACTAACAGGCTGTCAAACTGCTGTAGGTGTAAATAACTGTGAAAATGAGACTGTTTTCAGAGTGGGTGGTTCTTACAAGTTTGGTGATTTCAAAGTATTAGCTTCCTGGTCTGGTATTTCTGATGCCAATGGTATGGATGGCAAAGATGCTGACATCTGGTCATTGGGTGGTGCTTATACTATGGGCAATAACACTATTAAATTACAGTATGCTAACCGTAGCGAATATGATGACTGGAATGGTTCTAATGGTGCCAAGATAGCTAACAGTGGGAATGATACCGGTGCAGATATGTGGGCTCTTGGTTTAGATCATCATATGTCCAAGCGTACAACTGTTTATGCTGCCTATGCAACTATGAGTAATGACGATAACAGCGCTGGTGTAGTATGGGGCGGTGGTCATGACACTGATGGTGTTAGTGCTGGTACAAACAGTATAGGTCAATTCGAGGATTCAGATTCCTTCTCTGTTGGTATTATCCACAAGTTCTAATTTAAAATCTGAATTAAGCTGATTTAATCAGTTAGTTTCAGAATTTAATTAAAGCTAAAAGGGCAATTACTTCGGTAATTGCCCTTTTTTATTGCCTTTAAACTTAAATGAAATCTTCAGCTGTAAAATCCGGCTGCCTTCCCAGGAGCCATATTTCCAGTCGGGTTTTATTTTATTGTTCATTTTTTCTTTCATCTAAGATCCAGCTAAGGTGTTGAATATCATCTTTGTCTTTATTGCGGGCGACGTTTTCTTTCATTGATATTAACGTTTGAATAGTAATTACCTGAACCGTTAAATCCTGATTTAACTGCACCGCTTCAGAATTGAGATATTCATCATCAAAATTAAAAGGTTCAGTAATAAAAATATCTAAAGTAGTTTCCGGGTGAAGTTCACTTATCAGTGATAATACTTCCATATTCTTATTTGAAATCCATTGTTTTCTGATATTTATATCAGAAGATTGTGTCTTATTGACTTTTTCAGGGTGAATTTTAATGTTGTCTTAAATATATTGAATGTTGTACGTTAATAGAGTAATCTTGCTTAAGTAACAGTAAAAATTAACCTGTGCTACAATTAATACGCAATAGGCAGTTATAAGACAATGGGTTATAAGGATATAACATCAAAAAAAATTCTGAAAGCGATTGTGCTGGATATGGCGCGTTATCTTTTTGATATGCCACTGGATAGTGCTGAGCTTCTGGATACAGAAACGCAAAGAGTTGAGGATAGACGAGCCGATCTGGTTGTTAAGGCTCGACAAAACAAAAAGGAATTTATTCTCCATCTGGAAGTCCAAAATAATAACCAGAGCAATATGCCCTTGCGAATGTTGCGTTATTATACAGATATTGCCCTGAACTGGCCGGGCTATGAGGTGATACAATACCTGGTTTATATTGGTAAAGCGCCATTAGCTATGCCATCAGGCATTAATAGAAAGAAGCATTTTTACCAGTATCATACTATTGACATGCAGCAGATAGATTGTTCTCTGTTTTTAAAGCAGAATGATCCGCGAGCTGTTCTTCTGGCAATTTTATGCGATTTTAAAGATCGGGACAAACGCAGACTGGTTCGACAAATACTGCAGCGAATAGCAGTATTGACACAACAGAATGAATCCCATTATCGTGAATGTGTGCTGATGCTGGAAATTTTGTCACAAAATCGGGATTTAACAAAACTGGTTAAAGAGGAAGAATCAATGATATCAGACTTTAAACTGGAAGAATTGCCATCATACGAAATTGGCTGGGAAAAAGGCATTGAAAAAGGCATTGAAAAAGGCATTGAAAAAAACCAGATGGAAATCATACTTAAAGCTCATACTGCTGGATTGAATACTGCAATGATTAGTCAGATTACGGGCTTATCTGAGCAGGAAGTAAAAAAAATATGTGATTAAATATAGTGAGTTTTGCGTATTTTTCCTGAGATGCCAGAGCTCCTGAGCTTTCAGTTATGCTCTAATTTTGATGTGTATCATAGGGTTAAATCTCTTTAATTAGTGTCCATCCGGTAAATTGCCTTCCTGGCAATTTACCGGATGGTAAAAGAAAAAGTGTAATTTTTCTTTTACTCCATTTTCAACGACTTACCGTCGTCAAAAATGAGCGGCACATCCCTGTACCGAAAGTGTGCATCAATAAACGGATGCACACTAATTAAGATTTTTAACCCTATGACAAGCACGTTATAATTTTTTAAATTTAATATTTTCTTTATTTTTCTCCAGTGTTTTAATACCAATACCTTTTACCTGCTGCAGTTCAGCAAGCTCTTTAAACTCCCCATTTTTTGTACGCCAGGTGACAATAGCTTCGGCTTTTTTTAGACCGATACCATTGAGATTGTCAGAAATAGTCTGCGCATCAGCGCTGTTAATATTAATTTCTCCGGCAAACAGAGCATTTGAAAAAAGAATAGTTGCGGCCAGAATAATAGCTTTAAAAGGTTGCTGTAATTTCATAATTTTCTCCTTAAATTTATGTCTTTACCCGGTCAGCTTAATTGCTTAACCTGTAAATTATTATAAGAAAGAAAGAAAAATAACTTGTCAGCAGATTAGACTGCTGTTTGTAGGAATGTCTAAAAAATCATTGTAAGAATTAACTTACAAATATTTTATTGTAACTTATATAGTTCGCCCCACGTTTGCAAGTGATACCACAGTACTCATGGAGGATAAAGTTGCAGTCTTATATCCGGCCTCTATCTAAGTGGAGAATAAAAACTCTTCGGGCCCTAATGGAAATACGCGTATTCAGATACTTATTTATTCAGCGGTCTATTCAAATGAATGCCTTAGTTAGTGTGCATCCATTTATTGATGCACACTAGCGGCACAGGGATGTGCCGCTCATTTTTGACGACCGTAAGTCGTTGAAAATGGGGCAAAAGAAAAAGTGTGATTTTTCTTTTGCGTTCCGGTAAATTGCCAGGAAGACAATTTACCGGATGGACACTAGTTACGATCAGTTTATTTTGAATACAGGACTTACCTACCATGCCATTATAGTGATTATCTCTTAGCAACCTGGGTAAAAAACCGTTTATGTTACAGAATTTGCTAAAAGAACTCTCTGTTAGAATCCCTTTAGGGTTAAAAATACTCAGTTCACTGGGTTAATCGCTACGCTTCAACTGATTTATTTAGGATGATGAAATATAGTGTAATCGCAAGGCTATAGAGATTGAATGTTTCTTTTGCTATACTCTGCGCTTGTTTACCTGACTGGCAGGTTAACCTGAATGAAAGGGCTTTTTAAAGTTTATGCCGGCAACTGACGACAATCTGGTTGAAATCCGAGGGATGCATTTTTCCCGCGGACTTTCGAAGATTTTTACGGGTGTTGATATTGATATTCCCAAAGGAAAAATCACTGCCATTATGGGTCCAAGTGGTACCGGTAAAACCACCCTGTTAAAATTGATTGGTGGTCAGATTAAACCTCAGCAGGGTACGATTCATTTTCATGGCGAAAACATTCCTGCCATGAGAACTCGAAAACTTTATGCCGCCAGAAAAAAAATGGGTATGTTGTTTCAAAGCGGCGCTTTGCTGACGGATATGTCCGTGTTTGACAATATTGCCTTTCCTCTACGAGAACACACGCGTTTACCAGAAGTAATGATCCGGGATCTGGTGATAATGAAACTTCAGGCCGTTGGTTTACGAGGTGCTCGATATTTAATGCCGAGTGAGCTTTCCGGCGGTATGGCTCGACGCGCAGCACTGGCACGCGCCATAGCACTGGATCCGGAAATGATTTTATATGATGAACCCTTTACCGGTCAGGATCCTATTTCAATGGGGGTACTGGTGCAATTGATACGTTCTATGAATGAAGCCTTAGGCTTGACCAGTGTGATTGTCTCTCATGATATTCAGGAAACCATGGCCATTGCTGACAAAATTTATATTATTTCTCAGGGTGAAGTGGTTGGCCATGGCAGTCCGGAAGAAATTGATAAATCTGATTCACCCTGGATCAAACAATTTATGCATGGTGAAGCAGATGGCCCGGTTCCGTTTCATTATCCGGCATTACCTTATAAAGAAGATTTACTGGCCGAGTATTAATTAAGATAAATAATGAGTCCCCCGTAACATTAATTTAACTGGAAAGCTGAATAATCAATATGTTTGACTGGTTTGCAAAAGTTGGTAAAAATGCCATTGACTTTTTTGCCCGTTTTGGTCGAGAGGTACTGCTCTTTATTCAGGCCGTAATAGGATTTGCGACGTTAATTCCTCGTCCCGGATTGGTGGTTCAGCAGTTATTTTCTGTGGGTGTGCGTTCCATGCTCATTATTATTGTGTCCGGTTTTTTTGTGGGTATGGTGCTGGGATTACAGGGCTATAACACTCTGGTTGATTTTGGTGCTGAAGAATCCCTGGGAGTGGTCGTGGCTTTGTCTCTGGTTAGAGAGCTTGGACCCGTGGTTACTGCACTGCTTTATGCAGGCCGTGCGGGTTCTGCTTTAACAGCAGAAATTGGTTTAATGAAAGCGACAGAACAATTATCCGGTCTGGAAATGATGGCGGTTAACCCGGTTAGCCGTATTTTGTCACCTCGGTTACTGGCAGGTATTATCAGTATGCCGTTACTTGCGGCCATGTTTAGTGCGGTAGGGGTCTTTGGCGGTTATCTGGTGGGCGTGGATATGCTGGGCGTTGACAGTGGAGCCTACTGGTCACAAATGCAGGCTAAGGTTGATTTTAATGATGATATTGTTAACGGGGTAATAAAAAGCTTTGCCTTTGGTATTGTAACTACCTGGATTGCAGTTTATGAAGGTTATTCCTGTATTCCGACCTCTGAAGGCGTCAGCCGGGCAACCACCCGAACGGTTGTCTATTCTGCCCTGGTGGTTCTGGGGCTGGACTTCCTGTTAACCGCTTTAATGTTAGATTGAATGGAATAAAAGTATGTCGAGTACAAGAGTATTAGAGATTTCAGTGGGTATTTTTGTTGCTGCGGGTATTGCTGCATTATTGGTGTTAGCAGTCAATGTCAGTAATGTTACTGCCTTTCATTCAGGCGATCAATATATTGTAAAAGCCAGCTTTGATAATATTAGTGGTCTTAAAGTACGCTCTGCTGTGACTATTGCCGGTGTTACTGTGGGTCGGGTAAAAGCAATTACTGTGGATCCGGTTTCTTTTGAAGCGGTAGTCGACATGGCTATTGATTCAAAATACAATGAAATACCAGTAGATTCCTCAGCAGGTATCTATACTGCGGGTTTATTAGGTGAAAAATACGTGGGTATTGAACCAGGCGGGGCGCCCGATTTTCTGGAACAGAACAGCGAAATTCATTTAACCCAGTCGTCTATAGTGCTGGAAAAACTGATCAGTCAGTTTTTATTCAGCCAGTCTGATTCAGACAAAAAAGATAAATAAACATTATGTCCGGAAATAATGCCAGAAAATTTACTGCACAGCTTGAAAAGATAGCCCCGGGTCATTATCAATTAAAGGGTGACTTAAGTTTTGCCAGTGTTCCGCAGCTATGGGAACAGAACCGAAGCATTTTATTTGAAGATGACAGTTCTGAAATGGATATTAATTTGTCTACCTTAGAGCGCTCGGACAGTTCCGGTCTCGCTATGCTGGTAGAGTGGTATCGTGAAGCTGAGCAAAACAATAAAAAAATTACCTTTCTTAATATACCTCAGCAAATGTATGACATTGCCAGAGTCAGTGGTTTGGATGAGATTTTACCTTTAGTATTACAGAAATAGTGATGTAAAAACAAATGCTAGCCGGACAGGAACAAACAATGACAATAGAAGAAGTACAGAGATTAATAGCGCAGGGTATCAATGCTCAGCAGGTAAAAGTAAGCGGTGACGGCAGTATGTTTGACGTGCTGGTGGTAGCAGAACAATTTGAAGGTCTGAGTTCGGTTAAAAAACAGCAGCTGGTTTATACTGCGGTTAAACCGCAAATTACCAGTGGAGAGATACATGCTTTGACCATTAAAGCTTATACACCTTCCGAATGGGCGACTGCCAGCAAGTTACAAATTGGTTAGAGACTGTTCCAGGTGAATAATTTTCTCCTGCAATACGACCTGCCTGTAAATGCGAATAATATTCGTCATTTAATCCCCCTGAAGCATTCCTGTGTATTGGTTCCTGAGACAATAAAGAGTAAAATAGGCCGTTTTATTTAATCTTAATGAGATTGTAGTATTGAATGGATAAACTTTTCATAACCGGCGGTCAGCGACTGGACGGTGAAATTCGAATTTCCGGAGCAAAAAATGCGGCCCTGCCTATTATTATGGGCTGCCTGCTGGCCGATGATGCGACGGTCATCGCTAATGTACCGCACCTGCATGATATTACCACCACCCTGGAATTATTAGGTCGTATGGGAGTCTCCATTACGGTCAATGAAAACCTGGATGTGGAGGTGGATACCCGCACTATCAGTCAGTATGTTGCGCCTTATGACTTAGTCAAGACCATGCGCGCATCCATACTGGTACTGGGACCTCTGGTGGCTCATTATGGCGAAGCAGAGGTTTCATTACCCGGCGGTTGTGCTATTGGCTCTCGTCCGGTAGATCAGCATATTAAGGGCCTGAAAGCCATGGGTGCTGAGATTAAGGTGGAAAATGGCTATATTCGTGCCCGTGCCGAACGTTTGAAGGGGGCTAAAATAGTCATGGACCTGGTGACTGTGACGGGCACTGAAAACCTGCTGATGGCTGCTGCACTGGCGGAAGGGGTGACCATTCTTGAAAATGCCGCCCGCGAACCGGAAGTGATTGATCTGGCCGACTTCTTAATTTCCATGGGTGCAAAAATCAGCGGTGCCGGAACAGATACCATTACTATTGAAGGTGTGGAAAAATTATCAGGTACCAGCCATCGTGTCATGCCGGATCGTATTGAAACAGGTACTTATCTGGTGGCGGCTGCTTTAACAGGAGGTAAGGTGAAGCTAAAAGACACCTGTCCCGGCTATCTGGATGCGGTTCTGGAAAAATTATCCGATGCCGGTGCTGAACTTACCACCGGAGATGACTGGATTACCCTGGATATGAAAGGCCAGCGTCCAAAATCCATTGATTTACGTACCGCACCCTATCCAGCTTTCCCGACGGATATGCAGGCTCAGTTCTGTGTGCTTAATGCCATTGCCGACAGCTCTGGCACTATTGTTGAAACGGTCTTTGAAAACCGTTTTATGCATATTCAGGAATTACAGAGAATGGGTGCAGATGTTAAACTACAGGGCAATACGGTGATTATTAAAGGTGTTGAACAGCTTTATGCCGCGCCGGTAATGGCCACGGATCTGAGAGCTTCTGCCAGTCTGGTGCTGGCAGGGCTGATTGCCGAAGGGGATACTATGGTTGAGCGTATTTACCATATTGATCGCGGTTATGAATGTATTGAAGAAAAATTACAGCAATTAGGTGCTTCTATTCGAAGAGTACCCGGTTAAAAAAACAGTCGTAAGTCATGAACAGGAAAATAAAGAGTACAATGGTATGAGTAATCCGTATGAGTAATACCCTGACAATAGCCCTGTCCAAAGGACGCATCTTTAAAGAGACATTGCCTTTGCTTGCTCATGCGGATATTCATCCGGTTGATGATCCGGATAAAAGCCGGAAATTAATCCTGGATACCAATCATGATGATATTAAGCTGGTGATTATCCGGGCTACTGATGTGCCTACCTATGTGCAATACGGTGCTGCTGATGTGGGTGTGGCCGGTAAGGATGTCTTAATGGAGCATGGCGGTGAAGGTTTATATGAACCGCTGGATTTAAAAATTGCCAGATGTCGTTTAATGACAGCGGGTCCAGTAGACGACCAGCCGGTAAATGGACGCCTGAGAGTGGCCACCAAATTTGTTAATACTACCAGACGTTATTATGCGGAGCAGGGAGTTCAGGTTGAAGTTATTAAACTCTACGGCTCCATGGAGTTAGCCCCTCTGGTCGGGCTGGCTGATCGCATTGTTGATGTGGTGGATACGGGTAATACCCTGAAAGCCAATGGCTTAATACCGATGGAACATATTGCCGATATCAGCTCTCGTCTGGTAGTCAATAAAGCGGCTATGAAAATGAAACATCAACGGATTAAATCTCTGATAGATCGTTTTGCAGAAGCGGTCAAAAACGGCTGAATAATACTCGTACAGCTTTTTAAATCTCACTATGATCATACAAAACAGCTCAATTACCGGAGTTTTCCATGCTTGATATTAACCGTCTTGATACCTCTAACGATGAGTTCTGGCCTCAATTAGAAAACTTGCTGGCCTGGGATAATGTCTCTGATGATGCCGTCCAGTCAACAGTTAAACAGATCCTGCATGATGTCCGTCAAAAAGGCGATCAGGCGGTAATAGAATATACCAATAAGTTTGATCGGATGAGCGCCGGAGATATGTCGGTACTGAGTATATCTCCGGCCCGTCTGCAGCAGGCTCTGGATGGTCTGCCCGATGAGCAGCGTGCAGCACTGGAAGAATCGGCTGCCCGTGTACGTCGCTATCATGATAAGCAGAAAATGGAATCCTGGTCTTATACTGAACAGGACGGCACCTTGCTAGGTCAGCAGGTTACGGCACTGGATCGGGTTGGACTGTATGTCCCCGGTGGACAGGCAGCCTATCCTTCATCGGTATTAATGAATGCCATCCCTGCTAAAGTGGCGGGTGTTAAAGAACTGATTATGGTAGTACCTACGCCCGATGGCCAGGTTAATGAACTGGTGTTTGCGGCGGCGGCGATAACCGGAGTGGATAAGGTCTTTGCTATTGGTGGTGCGCAGGCCGTAGCAGCTTTGGCGTACGGTACCGAAAGTATACCTCAGGTGGATAAAATCGTGGGACCGGGCAATATTTATGTGGCAACCGCCAAAGGTATGGTGTTTGGTACCGTGGGTATTGACATGATTGCCGGCCCGTCAGAAATTCTGGTGATTTGTGACGGCAAAACCGATCCGGACTGGATAGCTATGGATCTGTTTTCTCAGGCAGAACATGATGAAGATGCTCAGCCCATTCTTGTTTCACCGGATGCGGCATTTCTGGACAGGGTACAGGCATCTATTGAACGTTTATTAGGTGACATGGAACGTGAAAGTATTATCCGGGTGTCCCTGAATGACAGGGCGGCTCTGATTCAGGTTAAAGATATGGCTGAGGCCATTGATGTATGCAATTATATTGCCCCTGAGCATCTGGAACTTTCGGTTGATGATCCCCGGGCCATGCTGCCTGATATTCGTCATGCCGGTGCGATATTTATGGGGCGCTATACCGCCGAAGCTCTGGGTGATTATTGTGCCGGTCCTAACCATGTTTTACCCACCTCAAGAACCGCACGTTTCAGCTCTGCGCTGGGGGTTTATGATTTCCAGAAACGCTCAAGTTTAATCATGTGTTCTGAAGACGGTGCATCTGAACTGGGTAAAATCGCCTCAGTTATGGCTCGGGGGGAAGGTTTAACCGCTCATGCTCGCAGTGCAGAGTACCGGATAAAGAAATAGCTATGTCTGATTCAGGAGCGTCTGATACAAAAACATCTACTTTAGTCAAACAGTTAGTCCGGGAAGAAATTCAGGCTCTGTCAGCCTATCATGTACCTGATTCCGGGGACATGATCAAGCTTGATGCTATGGAAAACCCGTACCTCTGGCCTGATGAAATGCAACAGCAATGGTTAGCCGGTATCTCAGATATTGCCGTAAACCGCTATCCTGATCCTTCTGCGGCTCAATTGACCCGGATACTGGAACAGGTAATGGCCGTTCCTTCTGCAATGTGCTCTATTCTGGGTAATGGTTCAGATGAACTGATTCAAATTATCTGTATGGCTCTGGCCAGACCCGGAGCAACGGTTCTGGCTCCTGAACCCACTTTTGTTATGTACGACATGATTGCACGTTTTACTCGTATGTCTTATCAGAGCGTTGCTCTGGATGAGCAGTTTCAACTGGATATGCCGGCCATGTTAAAGGCGATTAAAATACATAATCCAGCGGTTATCTTTCTGGCTTATCCCAATAATCCCACTGGTAACTTGTTTACACCACAGGATGTTCAGACTATTTTAGAGGCTGCACCGGGACTGGTGGTCGTAGATGAAGCCTATCATGCTTTTGCCGATCACAGCTTTATGCCTATGTTGACGCAGTATGATAATCTAGTGGTTATGCGCACGGTATCCAAAATGGGACTGGCCGGTTTGCGTCTGGGCCTGCTCAGCGGGCGGGCAGAGTGGATCAATGAATTTGACAAGGTGCGTCTGCCATATAATATTAATGTATTAACGCAATACAGTGTCAGGTTTGCTCTGCAGCATAGTGACATATTAAAACAGCAAACCAGTCAGATCTGTCAGGACAGAGAAAGCATGAAACAGTCCCTGGCAGAAATTCAGGGCATTAAACAATACCCCAGTGACGCTAATTTTATTCTGTTCAAGGTAGTGGCAGGGGAATCAGCTCAGATTTTTGAAGCTTTAAAACAGGATAAAATCTTAATAAAACGCTTTGCCGATACCTCCGGCCCCCTGGCAAACTGCCTGCGCATAACCATAGGCAAACCAGAAGAAAATAAGGCCTTTGTCAGGGCTTTGAAAAAAGCCCTGACAGTGTTCAGCGTTGAGCGCTGAACGTTCAGCAAGAGCTGCGCGGATATATGTCACACTCTCAGCACTTAAGCTCTTCGCTCTTTCTCAACGCTGAAGGCTCAGCGCTCAGCGCTGCTCTTCCCCGACATCTGTGGTCTTTCCTCTGCAACAATCTTAAACTGCAATGACTGATTGCGCCGAATCCCTTTTAAAATAGCAATATCTCCAGGACTGAGGTGGGTGATCAGACGCAGAGCTTTTTTGGCAGAGGTAATTTTAATGCCGTTAATATGGGTGATTATATCACCCACCTGAATGCCTGCTTTTTGACCTGGTCCATTTTTTAAAACACCGATTATCAGCAGACCATGGTCAACAGGGCTGTTAAGCTGTTTGGCCAGCAGCGGTGAAATTTCCCTTGCCTCAATGCCTATCCAGCCTCTGCGAACTTCCCCAAAATGGATCAGCTGGGTCATAATTTCTTGCGCAAGTGAGGCTGGAATTGCAAAACCAATACCCTGAGAGCCACCACTATTGCTGATATTAATGGTATTAACACCAATCATTTCACCACGGGTATTAACCAGTGCTCCGCCGGAGTTACCGGGGTTAATCGCAGCATCAGTCTGGATGAAATTATCAAAGCTATTGGCTCTGAACTGGGAACGGTTTAAAGCACTGATGATCCCGGAAGTGACAGTATTACCCAGACCAAAGGGATTGCCGATAGCCAGAACGATATCACCCACCTGAAGTTTAGATGAATCACCAAAGTGAATAGTCGGTAAATCAGAAGCGCTGACTTTTAATAATGCCAGGTCAGTTTCCAGATCTCGGCCCATTAAGTGGGCTCTTAAATATCGTCCGTCCTGTAACAGTACTTCAATACCTTCAGCGCCAGAGATAACATGATTATTAGTCAGAATATAACCAGAGGATGATACAATAACCCCGGAACCCAGATTGGTTTCCTCCCTGTATTGAGGGGGGGTACGATGGTTGTCCAGCAGCGCGCTTAAAGCTGAGCTTTTATAAAGTGTGTCGCTCTTTTTGACCCGTTTGCGGGTGAAAATATTAACCACTGCAGGGGCTGCTCGCTGCACGGCCGGGGCAAAACTGCTAATGCCATAAGTGGTGGGGTTTTCAATATCCAGTACTGGTACTACAGCGCTTCCCTGTGGTAGGCTAAGATCCGACAGAATGGATTCAGCTGATGCGGATGATTGTGTCGGGCTGTGTAGAAAAAAAACATAGTAGCCCACTGCAAATAAAAAACCAGCCAGTGCAGACAGGATATAAAATAAAGGGGAAGAGTGTTTCTGATTTGTCATAGGGTTATTTTACACCAATATGATTGTTCTGTATGACTGTTTCTGCGCATAATCTTGATAAAAACAGACAGGTTTTAATATTTTATGGTTAACATGAATGAACTGGCCGCTTATTGTAATGAACTTCTTGAAATTGAGCAGTTTAATGATTATTGTCCAAATGGTCTTCAGATCCAGGGTTGTGAATCGGTAGATAAAATAGTGACCGGTGTAACTGCCTGTCAGGCACTGATAGATAAGGCTGTTCAGTTACAGGCCGATTGTCTGCTGGTGCATCATGGTTTTTTCTGGAAAGCTGAGACCGCGCTTTTAACGGGCATTAAACAGCGTCGTATCAAATCATTACTATGTAATGATATTAATCTGTTAGCTTACCATCTGCCTCTGGATGCCCATAAAACACTGGGCAACAATGTATTACTGGCACAAAAACTGGATATCAGGATCAAACATTTTTTTGCGCGCAATGAAATTGCTTTGCTGGGGACTGTGATACGGCAAAGTGGTAAGACTTTTGGCCGTCATCTGTCCCAGGTATTAAATCGTCAGGCACTGCATATTCCTGCTAAGCGCTCAATAGAGAATGTGGCTCTGTGTACGGGCGCAGCTCAGTCATATATTGAGCAGGCAATAGAAGCAGGTGCGGATGCCTTTATCAGTGGCGAGGTCTCTGAAAATACCTGGCATATTGCTCAGGAAAATAATATTCATTATTTTGCTGCCGGACATCATGCAACTGAACGCTATGGTATTCAGGCACTCGGAGAGCATCTGGCTGCACAGTTTAAGCTGGAGCATATTTTTGTGGATATATACAATCCTGTTTAGTTGCATGAGTATATTGCAGTATTATATCTTTACCCAGCACCCCGTAAGCCCTCGTCCTTAAGGTCGAAAATAGCAGAGGTGTCAACTATTTTCAAAATGCCTCATCTTTTAAGGTTAGGTGGCGGGTTTACTGTTTTAAACTATTGCAAATTGCAATAAATGCGTTAATTTAGAGATCTGAATTAAATTTTAATAAAAAATTTTTTTTATGCAGAACCCGGCATTTTAGCGACATGTTTATGATAAATAT
>JALVAL010000053.1 GCA_027011205.1 Gammaproteobacteria bacterium | reverse complement strand
GTTTCTATATTATAGAGATAAGATAATTTGCCTGTAACTACTCAGCAAAATTTATCTTTCAGCCTATTTATCTGGTAAAAAAACATGACAAAACTACTTAAAATTGTAATCTGGGGCGTTGCTTCACTCGCGGTTATTATAATACTGGCAGCCATACTTATTCCCATTTTTGTTAACCCGAACGATTATAAGGATGAAATTGCCCAGCAGGTTTTTCAGAAAACCGGCCGTACACTGACCATAGACGGTGATATCAATATCTCTATTTCTTTACCCTTATCCGTCTCACTTGAGTTAGGTAAAGTTGAACTTAGCAATGCCAGAGGTTTTACTGACAAGCCTTTTGCACAAATGGACGAAGCATCGCTTTATGTCGCTATAATGCCTCTACTGACTGCAAATCGGCTGGATATCGGTGAAATAAAACTCACTAACATGGTACTAAACCTGATAAAAAATAAAGCCGGAAAAACTAACTGGGCTGATCTTGGAGCCGCTAGCAGCCCTGATTCAGCGGAAAAAAATACTGAAATTAAGGCCTCCGATTCTGGCAAAAATACTGCCAAAAGCACTGAACAGGCATCCATGCCGGCAATCAGTGTGCAGGGCTTAACGATTAAAAACGCCCGAATCAGCTGGACGAATGAACAGAATAATCAGCATATTACGCTGTCAAAAGCCAATATCAGTATCAGCGAACTGATTGAAGACAATCCTTTTGAACTGAAAATGACTACCCTGATTGACAGCAATAACCCCGATATTAAGGGGAGCTTTCAATTAACCAGTGCTCCCGTTATTTCCTTATCTAAACAATTATATAAACTGCCTGATACCTTATTAACTCTGGATCTAACGGGCAGAGCATTGCCCGGAGGAGCCAATAAAACCACGTTAGGCGGTAATATTACTTTTGATGGCCAGAAACAGCAACTGAATATCAATGGTATGAAACTGACATCCTATGACATGGTTGTTAATGGTCAGTTCCTGGCCAGTAAACTGGACCAGGCTCCGCAATTTAATGGTAAGGTCAGCATTGAACAGTTTTCCCCAAAAAAACTGGCCACCGCTCTTGGAGCAGCCATGCCGGCAATGAAACAGGAAAAAGCCCTTAGTTCAGCAGATGCACAGATCACCTTCAGCGGTGATCAAAACAAACTGAATATCAAGTCACTGAGTGCCAACCTGGATGACACCTCATTAACAGGTACAGCCTCTATCGCCAATTTTCAAAAACCATTCTACGGCTTTGATTTAAAACTCAATCAGCTGAATCTGGATTATTATGCAATGGCGGCACCGAAACAAAACAAAAAGCCTGATTCCAAAGTAGCCGTCGCTCAGACAACAAAAACCACACCTTCGAGTACTGCACCAATATTCCCGGTAGAAACCCTACGCAGTTTAAACCTTGATGGTAAATTAACCATTGGTCAGTTTATTGCCGGCGGTGCCAAAATGAGCAATGTAGTTATTGTTCTTAAAGGTAAAAACGGTCTGGTACAGATTGCCCCGCTAAAGGCTGATCTGTATAAGGGAAATATCAATCTAAAAACCACCATTGATGCCCGTAATAATACCCCGAAGCTGAAAATTATAAATGAGCTGAAAGGTGTGCAGATTGGTGATTTACTACAGGATATTAGCGGCAGTCAGGAAATGACCGGTACCGCCAATATTTCTGCTGATATTACCACCCTGGGTAATGATAAAGATCGACTGGTAAAAAATTCCAATGGCGTGCTTAAACTACTGGTGAGCGATGGCCATATCAAAAAGCTGGATATTATTAATACCCTTAGAAAAGCACAGGCCATGCTTAAGGGTCAGACTGCACCGTCTCAGACTCAGGAAAGCAATACTAAATTTTCTGAACTTAAGGGGACATTTAATATTAACAACGGGGTCGTAAAAAATAATGACCTCAGTAGTAAATCTCCAGTCATGGAACTCACCGGCGCAGGTTATGCTGATTTACCCAAAGAGTATCTTGACTACACACTTAAAATTAAACTGCTCAATAGTTTAAAAATTGATAAAAATTCGCAGGGCACTGATTTCAAAGACAAGGAGATCCCCTATACCATTAAAGGTAAATTCTCTGAGTTGAAAGAAGAAGCCAATATTTCCAAGGTGCTGGAAGAGCAGGTTAAAAAGAAACTGGAAAAGAAAGTGAATGAAAAACTGGAAGAAAAATTAGGCGACAAATTCAAGGGACTTCTGAAATTTTAATGCCCGCTGCTCCCCTCTCCTCCTGCAGTGAGAGGGTACAGCCAAGGATCTGAACATCAACACATTCTCCATAAAACTGCTCAACTGGTTCGATCAATACGGTAGAAAAAATCTCCCCTGGCAGCAGAACAAAAACCCTTATCGGGTCTGGGTATCTGAAATTATGCTACAGCAGACCCAGGTAAAAACAGTTATTCCCTATTATCAGCGCTTTATGCACGGCTATCCTGATGTTATCAGCCTGGCCAATGCACCACAGGATGAAGTTCTGCATCTATGGACGGGCCTTGGCTATTACGCTCGCGCCAGAAACCTGCACAAAACCGCACAGATTATCCGCGACGATCATCACGGCCAGTTCCCAAATACCATGGAGGCCGTCCAGTCCCTGCCCGGTATTGGACGTTCTACCGCAGGCGCCATACTGTCCCTGGCCTGTCAGCAGCAGCACCCCATTCTTGACGGTAATGTTAAACGAATTTTATGCCGTTACTTTGAAATAGACGGCTGGCCGGGCCATAGTAAAACTCAGAAAGCACTCTGGTCACAGATAACAGACATTACCCCTGAGAAGCGTTGTGATGATTTTAATCAGGCTATGATGGATCTGGGCTCCAGTCTGTGCAGCCGTACCAGGGCCCAATGTACAGTGTGTCCCTTACAGACACAATGCGGAGCTTTTCAACACAACACCCTCAAACTATACCCTAATTCAAAACCTAAAAAAAACAGACCGAAAAAAAGCACCTATTTACTCATTCTGCTCAATACTCGCGGGGAATTTTTACTGGAAAAACGTCCCCAGCAGGGGATCTGGGGCGGCCTGTGGTCTTTTCCTCAATGTCAGAGTCAGCAGGCAATAAAACAATGGCTGAGCAGACACCAATACCACTGTACTGGACGTATACACAGTGGCACAAAATTCCGCCACAGCTTCAGCCATTTTGATTTAGATATTACTCCCATGCAAATTCAGGTTAAAATACCCGATACAATTATGGATGGCGACAAATTTCTCTGGTACTCACTTAAACAACCGTTGAAATTAGGACTGCCAGGCCCCATAACCAAGCTTATATCTCAACTGTCTGCTCAAACAGCAGCATAAATGTATAGAAAAGGTACAACTATGTCACGAATGGTAAACTGTGTAAAATTAGGAAAAAAAGCCGAAGGTCTGGAGCGTCAAACTTACCCCGGTGACCTGGGTAAACGTATTTTTGATAATGTCTCCAAAGAAGCCTGGGCCGCCTGGCTCCAGCATCAGACCATGCTGATCAATGAGTACCGCCTGTCCCCTATTGATCCGGAACACCGCAAGTTCCTGGAAACCGAAATGGAGAAGTTTTTCTTTAGTGATGAAGCATCCGCCACACCGGATGATTACGTACCACCCAGGTAAACCCAGCACCTCGCCTTAAAAGACAAGGCTGTTGGGAAATAGTTGTTCAGCTCTGCTATCCTCGACCTTAAGGGAACAAGGCCTTACGAGGTGTTGGGTAAAAGCCCGATAAGCATTATAGTGCTTATCGGGCTGTTTTTATTTAACTCTTTTTATCCAATAATAATTAAAATTTTTCTTGACAGAAACAGGCAAAAAAGACAGAATACACGCCGTTGAACAAATTAAGCTTGTTTCTCAGCCTTAATTTCACTCATATCTGCCCGGATAGCTCAGTCGGTAGAGCAAGGGACTGAAAATCCCTGTGTCCCTGGTTCGATTCCAGGTCCGGGCACCATTTATACTTAGTTTTCAATAAGTTAAAATACCCACATAAAGCACTCAACTTTAGCACTTTTTTCACACAAACTATTTGTAACACTGGGTTTTCCAGATAGGATTAAAATCCACACTGGTGACATAGATATCCGTAATTTTCTGGTAAACCAGTTCATCACCTTAAAGACGTGGCTTTTGGTAAAGGGAAAAATTCCATATTCAGATTATTAGTACCATTAACATCAAGAACCATTATTATTAATC
>JALVAL010000052.1 GCA_027011205.1 Gammaproteobacteria bacterium | reverse complement strand
GCTATACCTATATTATTAACTTTATCCCCATTTCCAGAAGAAGCTGTTGTAGGGACTCTGCAGTTAGGATTAGAGCATCGACCAGACACTCTCATCCTAAGTTTATCAATAACAGTTTTTAAAAAATTATCTCTTGCCATAAAAATTTAATTTACTCACCAATTAAATTGCTTCAAAATCACAGATCACACAGCCTTTATAAAAAACAACATTAAATTTAAGTTTATCTTCTTGTAAGATCTCCATAATTCCACCCATTTTGGGGAGTAAGGTTAAATGAACTTGTCAATTGATATATAGTACATGTTGTTAAGTATCCTCATTTAATTTCTCATAAACTTTTTTCATCATCAACTCTTTGACTAATCCACCAAATGATTGATTTTCTAGAATCTTTTCAAATATTTCTTGATTTTGATCCATCCGTTCAATTAACTTATCAATAAACATTTCTTCAAATGCATATTTGAAAGTGTCCAGTTTATTCACTCTAGCCTGTGTTTGCAAAGTGGCATCTTCTAACAATTCAGTTTCTATTTGTTCAAAGAAAAGTCTATCAGCTTCCTCAAATTCTGTACCAAATCGTTCATTAAGAACATCAATTATTTCAGATAAGGCGACTTTCTCTTCTTGTGAGCGTTTAATACCTGCTTCTGTCATACCGTCCAGTTCACCCTCTTCAACAGTCATCAGATCAATAGAGCCTTCTTTGATCTTCTGAAGACGATAATATTCCATTGCCACCTCATCAACCAATTTCATACTTTCTGACAAATCACGCTTGGGCAGTTTAGTGAGCAATAATCGAGCATAAGCATAAAATTTCTCAAATTCAGGCTCTCTGAATGGCATAATTTGAGCAAGAAAGGAATATAGATTTGTCCATGTTCGCAGACTCTTTTTAAATTCATCTTTTTCATCTTCCGTTTCAATCGCTCTATAACGATCAACGGCAGGATCAATGTATCGATAAAGTTGTGACTGCATCCTGGCGGTCATTTGTGTTGTTGGATTAAAATAGACTTTTGCCAGAGCATCAATTTCTGAAATTAAATAAATTTGTTGCTCATCCAGTTTATTTTTTAAATCATATAAATGATTAGGCTCAGGTTCCTCTCCCACTGTTGTAATTTCATAATAAGGTTGAAAAGATTCCAGAATAGTTTCTCTGTCATTAACAAAATCAAGAACAAACGTATCTTCTTTACCAGGTGTTGTACGATTCAGCCTGGAAAGGGTTTGTACAGCTTTCACTCCTGATAAAGCCTTATCAACATAGAGAGTATGCAACAAGGGTTGATCAAACCCTGTTTGGTATTTATCTGCAACAATCAGAATTTTATACTCATCCTGATTAAACACCGATGGCAATTCCTTTTCTCCCACGCCTGTTAATTGTGGCTCTGTCACACCATCAGGAAAATTATCATCAATAACCTTACCAGAGAAGGCGACCAGTATTTTAATATCCTGTTCATATCCCTTTTCAGTGATATAGTGCTTAAATGCTTCAAAATAGCGTTTTGCATGTAATCTTGAAGATGAAACTAACATTGCTTTAGCTCTACCCCCAATTTTAGCCGCAACAACCTGCCTGAAATGCTCAATAATAATTTCTGTTTTTTGTGCCAAGTTGTGTGGGTGCAAAGAAACAAAGCGACCTATCGCCTGAGCCGCCTTCTTTTTATTAATTTTTGGATCATCAGTAATGGCTTTTGACAATTTATAGTAAAGAGAGTAAGAGGTATAATTCTGTAAAACATCCAGAATAAAGCCTTCTTCAATGGCTTGTCGCATGGAATAAAGATGAAATGGCTGGGGTTTGCCTTCTTTATCCTTACAGCCGAACACCACCAGCGTTTTATATTTGGGTGTAGCAGTAAAAGCAAAAAAAGAGAGATTCGACTGCTGACCACGAGCAGTCGCAGAACGCTCAATATAATGATTAAGAAGTTCTGAAGATGAATCATAGTCATCTTCACCTTCCCCGTATTCTGGATAGGGTTCTTCTACGCCTGTCTTTTGTGAAGGATTTAGTGAATCACTGTCATGCTTAACGGATGATAAAACTTCTTTCATTTTCTTACTGGCTTCACCACCTTGTGAACTATGAGCCTCATCAATGATCACTGCATATTTTCTATCAGGCAAAGCATCCACTTTATCAATCACAAAGGGAAATTTCTGCAAAGTGGTAATAATGATATTGGTGCCACCACTAATGGCATTTGCCAGCTGCTGTGAATCTTTATCAATTCGTTGCACCACACCCGATTTATGTTCAAATTGATAAATGGTATTTTGTAGCTGTGAATCCAGAACCCTTCGATCAGTGACCACAATAACACTATCAAAAATCCGTTCGTTTTGTTCATTGTGCAGACCAGAAAGTCGATAAGACAGCCAGGCTATTGAATTACTCTTACCAGAGCCTGCAGAATGTTGTACCAGATAATTATGACCCGCTCCATTTTTTTGGGCATGCTCCGTCATTTCTCTTACAGCATCAAGTTGGTGGTAACGAGGGAATATCAGTTTTTCTTTTTTACGGGTATGCCCCTCAAATTCATATTCCTCTGTTTGCAAATGAACAAACCGACCAATAATTTCTAACCAACTGTCTTTAGCGAATATCTCATTCCAAAGATAGGCTGTACGATAGCCCTCACAGGGAGGATTGCCTTTACCGTGTTGATACCCCTTATTAAAGGGTAACCAATAGGTGCGATTGCCATCAATACGGGTGGTCATATAAACTTCTTCATCGTCCACAGCAAAATGAACTAATGCCCGCTTCTTAAAGGTAAAAAGCAGTTCTTTATTATCACGAGTATTGGCATACTGTTTTTTGGCATGAGACACATTTTGTCCCGTAAAACGGTTTTTTAATTCCAATGTTGCCACAGGTAAACCATTTAAGGACAAGACCAGATCCACAGAGTTTTTATTTTTCTTGCTATAGTAAACCTGACGGATCACCTTAAGCTGATTTTTTTCGTATAAAGCCTGTGTTTCAGGATTTAAGCCCGATTCTGGCTTAAAAAAGGCCATTTTAAAACGTACACCATAGTCCACAAAACCATTACGGATCACATCCAATGCCCCCCGTAAATCCATTTCTTTATACAACCTCTGGATAATACGGTTTTCAATATCACTGCTATGAATGGCCGATAATTTTTCCCACTGTTTTTCTTGTGTCGCCTGCAAGAATTGAAGAATTTCAGCTTTAAACAGACCCAGTTCAGGGCTGTAATCATTAGCATTGCCTTCGGTATAATCACCCTGATTCAAAAGGGCTTGAATAATGGCTGTTTCAAAGGTATTTTCTGAGGTTATCTGACTCATGTTCCTAGTCCACTCTCCAGGTTTTTACCGCCTGCTGGGCAAGCCATGACTGATAACGAGTTAAATTTGGTAAATCCCAATTATCATATTCAGCCACTTTTTTAGCCAGTCGGAATGATGTTTTTAAATACGTCTCTTTCTTAACATTAAAAGCTGCACGTTTTAAATCATCTTTTTCAAGCAGTATCATATTGCCAAGCCGATCAGCAATATCGTGAGCCCCTTCACCAAATTCATCAAACCAGTTTTGATCAGGATTATAAGGGCAAATATGTTCCAAAGTAGTGTCCAGATAATTTAAGTTCCGCCCAAAACTATTTTCTATTTCCGTTAATAAAAAGCGGATTTTTTTTGAGGAACGTCTGCTCGGTAACTTAAAATATTCAAAAGCATTATTAAACTGTTCATCGGTTGGGTACAGAGCTTTAAATTCATCACTATTTTTTATATGACTTGCCCTTTGATAATCACATTCAAAGACCTTGATCGCTATTTTATTATAGGCATTTTCCTGTTCATTGGGTGAAAAACGGCAAACCACATTGTAGCGAATAGAAAGAACATAAAGATAACGCAATGTTTTTAAAAATTCTGCATTAGAAAACTGGCGTTCAAAAGCGGCCATAAGTACAGAAAAAGGCTGTTTTATTTTAAATAATTTAAACCCTTCAAGATAATGTCGTATCAATTCTTTTTCATTATTATATCTGTTCCACCATTCATCATGTGGTTTTAATAGAGCCGCATAGGTAGGTGCCATTTCACCTAATGATTTTAAATATTGAGTCGCTTCAATCGGCTGAGTGACCATTTTTTGTATGGACTTAAAAAGACCTCTTTTTGATACCAGTATTTTTTGTGCATTATGATGATAGCGAATAAAGTC
>JALVAL010000051.1 GCA_027011205.1 Gammaproteobacteria bacterium | reverse complement strand
CTAAAATTGAGGTTAACAAATGGGTACTAAGGAACTTTTGACTAAATTAAGCGAATATCTTGATTTTAGTAATAAAAAGAAGGGTAAATACACCAGGGAGTTGAAAACACTTCTAAAACAGCTTAAACGAAAAGAAAAAAAGCTGATAGAAAAATGCCAGGAGAAGTCTACAGAAAAGCGTAAATTACTGAAAACTGAAATTGCGGTACTGCATGCAAAACGTAAAAAAGGCCTGAAAATACTCAAACAACTAAAGCAACCCAAACCACCCAAACAACATGAAGGATGATTAGTCTTTAGCTATTTGAAAATAACTGTTCAAGCCATTGAAGATCCTGCATCATAACTTTTTTATCGAAGTCGCGTATGGGAAGAACAGGTATAGATAAAGAACGTTTATCTAGCTCACTTACCAGCTCCTTTATAAAAACCCCGGATGACTGTTTTTGTTCTCCATTACCCAGGTGTACTGCACAACCAGGACTTTCTGGATTGCCACCGAGGACAGCAAGGAATCTGGTATCCTGACGGGTGAGTTCAGTTATTCTATCCACGACATCAATACTCAGTTGACGACAACGATCTCTTCCCTCTGGCGTATCCAGAGCATCCCGAATCGACATATTTTCCGGCCTGTTACGGTTAAAGCCAAGAAAAGCAATTTCAGGACAGGGCATTTGCATAATACCGACATTATATTTTTGACACAGCTCCAGAACCTTTCTGTTTATTGCTGGATAGACAGCAGCACCTCTGTCACGAACATTCTGATTTAATATACAGTCTATAACAGCAATAAACTGCAAAGAACGATTATCAGTTTCCGGCCCGATTTTATGCTTAATAACAGGAATTTTACTCAGTATTTTATTGAATCGAGACATGGAATATGTATCTTATCTTTATCCTTGTATATTTAATATACAAGGTTTATGATTAAATCCTCGAACAGGCTCCCTAGATTGAGATACCATGTTGAAGTAACCAGCTGCGATCAAGTTCCCAGCGTATTCTTTGCACCTCATTATCCTCAAGAACTGTTTTTCTAGCGGTATTTTGAACATTTGCCAGTTTTTTCTGAGCTTTTTGATAGTCAGATGATTGTGTGGATTTTCCTTTGACCTCCGGAAATAGTATGCTTAATATTCTTGCCACAGGTACTTCTGTTGAACGAGGAGTACTCATCACTGCCGTTCCATTATTAATACGCAGCACTTTAAAATGATAAGGAAATTCTTTTATCAGTGTAATTGACTCCAGGCGATCATTTAATTCACTGACTTTTGGACTTTCATAAAAAAAAATGAAAGCCAGTGACAGGGTAAAAATTCCAAGTATCAATGCATAAATTTTTGTTCCACGATCCATAATATGCTTCCTTATAATATAAATATCTCAACCTAGTTTTATTTATACTGACGCAGATAAAACCATTCAAATAAGCGTTTTAACCAGTGAAACACTCGCATTCTTGGCAAAATTAGATTAAGTTTTTCATTTCTTAAAACCAGCATGCCGGAATTTCGACTGTCAATAATACACAATAATTCAATTTTAAAAGTATGTGTAACGGCTTGATTATCAAATTCATTGAGTAAATTTTTTGCCGCTGTTTCAGCCTGTAAATCTGCCATATGAGCCTGTTTAGGCATCCAGCCAGGTCCAGGGAAACTACCCGAATCACCGGCTACATAGACCTTATCAAAACCTTCAACCTGACAATGACTATTGGCCTTTATCATACCGCCTTCCGAACGCGGCAGCTCAGAATTATTGAACCAGCTATTACCGGTCATTCCCGGCATAAATATTATCAGATCGGCATCAAATTCCCCACCTTCAGTAATAACACTATGGCTAGTAAATTGCTTCATTTTATGGCCAAGATGAGTTTCTATATTACGTTTTTTCATCTCTTTTAACAGGCCCCCCACAGCTTTAGGTCCCAGCCTTTGTCCAGGGTTTTCCGAAGGGGTAAAAAATATCAGATCAAACTGATCTCTGCGCCCTTCCTGACGTAACTGGCAATCAATGCCAAATAAGAATTCAAACATAGGACCACCACGCATAGCACTGGGTTCTTTGGGATTACCCGAAAAACCAAAGGCAATACTGCCGCCGGTCATGGCTTTTAATTTATCTCTTATTCTAACCGTAGCATCTATACCTTCACAGGGTGTAATGGCATTTTCTATACCCGGTAGTTTTTTTATAAATTGACCACCCGAACAGATAATAAGTGCATCATTATCAATATCCCCTTCTGTGGTTTCCAGTGTTCGACCATTATTTTTTAAGCCGCTTGCTTTGGCACAGACATGCTTAACGTTCATACGCTGGAAAAAATTATTTAAGGGTATTGCCAGATCGGAAGGTTTTCTTAAATCACAGGGGATCCAGATGGTGCCAGGTAAATAATGAAATTCTGCTTTTGGTGAAATGACTGTTATTTCCAGATCCATACTGGATTTACGTAATGTTTTAATTGCAGTAAGCGCCGCAAAGCCGCTACCGACTATTGATACCTTTTTCATTGATACATCTCTTTAAAAATAAGGGGCTGAAATATTAAAACAGATGATAGGCTCAAAAGCCTGCTCAGGATGTAACTTATATCACCAATTAGAACAAAACAGAAAATTGATATAATAACCACAGTCCGTCTTACCTGTGTTTGCAACTTTAACACTTTTAAGAGCATACTGGTTCAGGCTTTAGAAGATTTTTTATCAGTAAGTCAAATGGTAGTAATGTTTTTATCTGCTTATTTCTGTACTTTATCCAGATGCTACTGCAACAGTTCAACAGGAATTAGAATTGTAACTATTCAGCGTAATTTAAACTCCAATAAAGTATCAGTCTGTAAGGGGTGTATTTCCGGGGTTTATGAAAACATGGATATTTTCTTAATCACTGGGATAAGATCTTTGAACAAAAACAAGTTTTTGAAAAGTTCTAAACCGATACACGGATGTACTTGAACGCCCCGGAAATACTGCCCCTACAGGCAGATACGGGAATGAATGTTTCTAAGATACAAAAATATAGGTATTTGAATTATAACCGTTTATATTTTTTAACTTTTTGATGGTTGGCTATTTTGCGGCCTGATTAGCTGAATAGTTACTTTTATGATCTTGCTCACCATGAAAGCCCTCTGGACTACGAACATCCAGTAAAAGCATATCCTCTTTATTATCCCGCTGATTTTTTAAACCGGGAATAGATAATCCTAAATAGATCAACAACCTCGAGTCCATCGACGGGTATTAATAGTATAATCACTGATATTCCCTTTAAAAGGCAACATCAGCATACCAGTGATCCAGTTGGTTTGCTTTACATCCCGGAATTTATGAATGCCTATAGTAAAGCCAGCCTGACCACCCCGCGGCTGCTCTTTATAAGTGCCAAACAAACGATCCCAGCAGGTCAGATTAAAACCAAAATTACTATTGGTTTCATCATCTTCAACTGAATGATGCACCCGATGCATATCGGGCGTTACAATAAACCATCGGAGAATGCGATCCAGAGGTTCAGGTATGCCAACATTGCCATGATTAAACATGGCCAGTGCATTAAGAACAATTTCAAAAATTACTACCGCAACAATGGGGGCACCAAGAACGATAATAGTGGCAAACTTAATAAACATGGAGAGAATAATTTCCAGGGGATGAAAACGCGCTCCGGTTGTTACGTCATAGTCCAGATCAGCATGATGTACTCGATGTAAACGCCATAAAAGCGGCATCGCATGAACCATAACGTGCTGTAAATAAATAATAAAATCCATGGCTATAATAGTTATAATAATGGCTATAACCGAGGGTATTTTTAAATAGTTTAATAATCCCCACCCATGCAGTTCAGCAAAAGCAGCTACACCTACTGCCGCGGCCGGAAAAAGAAAGCGCAACACCAGAGAATTTAAAAAAAACAGCCCCAGATTATTGACCCAACGCAGTGTTTTGGAAACAGTCGCTACTCTTCTGGGAGCCAGGACTTCCCAAATTGCCATAATGGCAAAAACACTAAAAACAAAGCTTAATCGAATAGCTATTTCATTTTCTAAAATATACTCATTAAAGGTCATTAAATTTCTCGAGTATGGAGGGTTAAGGACTTTCAAAAACAATTACTTATAGTTATACTTTAATAACTATATTATTATCACGTTTTATAACAGAACAGTATTCAACTATTCCATTGAATACTATTATATTAGGAAAT
>JALVAL010000050.1 GCA_027011205.1 Gammaproteobacteria bacterium | reverse complement strand
GGTCGGGGTAGAGAGATTCGAACTCCCGACATCTTGCTCCCAAAGCAAGCGCGCTACCAGACTGCGCTATACCCCGAATAATGTTCGCAGTGTTTATAACCGCTAATCATTAAGTGGTGCGTATGTTAATAATTTTATGCGGTCAATGCAAGTACTTTTTTACAAAATTTTACTCTCATGCCATCTGGAAAAAATTTTAACTTATTTTTTGGATTTTTTTTACTTTAGGTATACTTTTTTAGGTAAAATAAGAACATAAATTTTATCAACCTCCAAAGATATCAATAAAAGACGAATCCAATGAGTGCACAGATAATAGATGGTAAAGGTATAGCACAGCAGATAAAAGCTCAGGTTAAGCAACGTGTTGATGCACGTAAGCAACAAGGTTTAAGAGTCCCCGGTCTGGCAGTTATTAAAGTAGGCAGTGATCCGGCCTCTGAAGTGTATGTCCGTAATAAACGCAATGCCTGTGAACAGGCAGGTATTTATTCTGTTGCGCATGATCTGGACGCTCAGACGACTCAGGAACACCTTCTTGTTCTAATTGATTCCCTGAATCAGGATAATGCTATTGACGGTATCCTGGTACAATTGCCCGTACCTGAACAGATTGATCCAGAAACCATTATTGAACGTATTCACCCGGATAAGGATGTTGATGGTTTCCACCCCTATAATGTCGGTCGTCTGGCATTGCGGGTACCGGCATTACGCCCCTGCACACCCAGGGGTATAATGACCTTGCTGGAAAAAACCCTGTCAACAGCCAATATCAATATTAAAGGTCTGGATGTCTGTATCGTAGGTGCATCAAATATTGTTGGCCGTCCAATGGGACTGGAGCTGTTATTAGCCGGCTGCACAGTCACTACCTGTCATCGTTTTACTAAAAATCTTCAGGCACACGTCCACAGAGCTGATATCCTGGTGGTTGCTGTAGGTAAACCGGGTATTGTTGACAGCAACTGGATTAAAGAGGACTGTATTGTCATTGATGTGGGCATTAATCGTCTGGACAGCGGTAAACTGGTCGGCGATGTTGATTTTGAAACCGCTAAAGAAAAAGCCGCTTATATTACCCCGGTACCCGGAGGTGTCGGTCCAATGACGGTTGCGACTTTATTGCAAAATACGGTAGATGCAGCTGATCAACTGCATGGGTAAGAGCAAAGAAGCGTTCAGCGTTAAGAAAGAGCATGGGGGATAATTTCAGTTTGCCAGTCTGATTCCAAGAACCCAGAAGAACAGGGTGCCTGAGAGGAAAAAGCCTATCAGGCTGCCAATGGAAAAGTGGCGATATTTTTGAATAATATCGTCCTGATCTTGTACCGAAATAATAAAGGGTCTGCGACTGTCAACAGGTTTAGATATGGTATGAATTTCCTGATTGACCAGACGTTCTGTCAGGTTTTTCTCAACTTTCTGTTCCGCAGCGGCCATAACCTTCTGCCATTCCCGGATATCAATTTCTCCATCGTCATTTTCATCAAATCGTGCCAGCAGTAATTGCGGCATTTTTTTCCATTTAGCCAGTAAGTCCCTGACTTCTCCAGATTTATCTACCGCCTCTCGCCGTCCGCCCAGACTTTTAAAACGCCCCAGAATATATAAATAATCATCAATATCTATTCTCTGTTCTGTATAGCGATAACGATTATTTACGGCCGAAGAAGCCATGACCAGAACCCCATCAGCACTAGTGCTGTCAGTAACTTCAAACGCCTGAGAGCCATACCATGTTTTTGAAAAAGACGGAGTGATACTGGCACCTTCAGGATCCACCACACAGGCTCCTGTTTCATCCAGCAGTAAAAAAAGATTATCCGATACTCCGGAATTAACGGTTTCCCAGTTACTATTGGACAGGGAAAAGTTATTTCTGGGGCCAATGTCATATTCTTTTACCCGCTTTTCAATTTTAAAGCGATACCAGAGGCATTTTTTTTTACTCAGGGGCGATATAACAGGTTCACCCTGCATAAGACGCCCCTGCCCTTCAAGTTCTACAAAACCCTGATGCGCAGAACGAATTTTTGAAGTGGGGGTGTCTGCTATCATTCGATAGCGATGGAAAAAACGGAAAATACCGTATAAACCAGCTGCACAGAGCAAAATCATAAATACTAGAAAAAAGACAATGCTGGCCTGACTGGCATTTATTATCTGATATTTTATGAATTCCAGCATAGATAATATCTAATACCAATGTTTAATTAAAGAGTGACTTGATATCAACATCCTGTTTTTCTTTTTCATCAAATTCAAGCAATGCCTGTTCATTAAAATTAAACAGCCGGGCCACAATCAGATCAGGAAACTGTTCAATACGGACATTATTAATGTTAACACTATCATTATAATATTCCCGGCGATCAGCAATAGCATCTTCTAGTCCGGTAATACGACTTTGTAAATGCTGGAAATTTTCATTGGCCTTTAATTCAGGATAAGCTTCAGAGACCGCAAAAAGACTACCCAGCCCCATGCGCAGCTGACTTTCAGCAGCTCCCAATGCCGCAATATCTCCTGCTTTACGGGCCTGGGAAACACCGGAACGTGCCTGAATAATTTTTTCCAGAGTTGAGCCTTCGTACTGCATATATTGCTTGCAGACTTCCACCAGTTTGGGCAGCTCATCATGACGCTGCTTCAGCAATATATCTATATTGGCCCAGGCCTGTGATACATTATGTTTGATTCTGACCAGGTTATTATAAAGATTGATAAAATATATTACGGCAACAACAATTATACCAACAACAATAAATGCAGCTGTGCCCATTATTTCCTCCAGAAGGATATTTTTTGATAGTCATTTAAACGAATCAAGTCACTCTTCAGCATAAATAACTATATTTACCTGTGCAGTGTTTAAATTACCCTGATTAGTTTCTTTTAAAGATAGCAAAAAAGATCGTCAATACCAGTAAATCAAATATTTAATGTAATTTCACAGCATAATTTACCGCAACTACCCTGTAGTTACTCTTAGGAATTTCGAATTACACTGCTACCTTTTCAGTTGGCTCAGGGCAAAAATCAGCGTTCACTTGCTACGACTTCTATTCTCGGACAGCCACCCCTAGAACATATGTCCCATTTTACCGGCTTTGGTGGAAAGATAATGTGAATTGTGCGGGTTTTCACCATGTTTCCATGGCAGTCGTTCTACGACTGAAATGCCGTGTTCTTCCAGGGCGCTGACTTTACGTGGATTATTGGTCATCAGACGTATTTTATTAACGTTCAGATGGTTGAGCATATCACGGGCAATATCGTATTCACGTAAATCTGCATCAAATCCCAGTTGTTCATTGGCTTCTACAGTATCAGCACCCAGATCCTGTAAATGATAGGCCTTAATTTTATTGATCAGTCCAATACCACGACCTTCCTGACGCAAATACAGTAAGATGCCGCGTCCTTCTTCTGCAATATGTTTAAGGGCAGCTTCCAGTTGCGGGCCGCAATCACAACGCATACTGAATAAAGCATCGCCGGTCAGGCATTCAGAATGCATACGAACATCAACTGGTTCACCATTGTCGACATCACCAATGACCAGAGCAATATGATCCTTATCGCTGTGTTCATCTTCAAACCCATAAATTGTAAACTCTGCCCATTGGGTAGGCAGTCTGGCAGACTCCACGAACTTTAACGCCACTATTGCTCCTCAGTTGACTAATTTAATGCAATATCATGTGAATCCAGTATTTTAGCATTTTCTAAATAAGATTGGAAAAGCTATCCATAAATTTTCGTTTTTATGATTTTTTCATTGCTACAGACTTTTTTCAAACGACGTTTATGCTGCTCATTTCCTGTATCACACCAGTTTTTATATTTAGCTATTTCCTCTGGCGGCCAGTAAAAGAAATCTTCAGATTGCGGACAATAATGATTGCTATTGTCAGTCATAACTACTCTCCATTCAGTAAGTTTACTAATATTGATTAACTTAAGAGTATTAAAACAGTAAATTATGACATTCATACTTGTCTAAAATGACCAAATAAGGAAGAATTATGACAAACCATGTCTACACTTCTGAGTTTAACAGGAAGAAACTGTTTAAAATACGGTGACAATTCATTCTATATTACCGTATCAACTAGTGCTCAGCGGTTTCATAGTACATTCATTAAGGAAATAAATTTGGTCAGACAAATTGTTATTGTAGAAGATGAGACAGCTATACGAGAAAATTATATGGATATGCTCTTCCAGCAGGGCTATCAGGTCACTGGTTGTCAGAATCGCATAGAGGCACAACAGCTATTTCGTCAGGCACTGCCTGATCTGGTAATTCTGGACATTGGTCTGGAAGATGAAATTGAAGCTGGATTTGATCTCTGTCGTCAACTGAGACAACAGTCAGAGACTTTAGCTATTATTTTTCTGACCGCCAGGGACAATGATTTTGATACCATTTCCGGACTGCGACTGGGAGCTGATGATTATTTAACCAAAGATATCAGTCTACCGCATCTCAGTGCCCGTATTGCAGCCCTGTTCAGACGCATGGATATTCTTAAACAGCCTGCTCTGGAAAGTGATCAACCAATATTAATTGGCGATTTAAGTATTAATCTTGAGCGCCTTGAACTTTACTGGAAAACCATCCTGATTGATCTCAGTCTGACCGAGTTCTGGATGCTTTATTCACTTGCCAGACATCCCGGCCATGTTCGTTCCAGGGATCAGCTTATGCAGGATGCCAGTACGGTAGTTGATGACAGTACTATCACCTCACATATAAAACGGATCCGAAAAAAATTTATGGCCGTCAATTCAGACTTTAACTGTATTGAAACCATTTATGGCGCAGGCTATCGCTGGCGATGTCATTAGTAAAAAGAAACAGGCTCATTGGACTGCGCGGAAAACTGTTAATTGTCGCATTAACAGTTTTAATCTTACCGGCCGCCGGTCTGAGTTATCTGCAGGAACTGGAACTTCTGCTTAAGAAGAATCATGCAGACTCTGTTCAGGTGATAGCCAGAACCATTGCCTCGGTATTTGATGATAATGCTTCACTTATAATAAGTAATCGCTTAAGCAATACCCTGCAGCCACCCTATTATTCACACAGACTGAAAAGCACGATACAGATTGATGGTTATAGTGATGACTGGTTCGCCCTGCAAAATGTTCAGCAAGCTCTGTCAACCAGCCCCACCCATGCTGGTTCCAGCGTTGTTATTGCTAATGATGATAGCTTTTATTATTTCCTGGTATCGGTAAAGAAAAAAACAACCCGCATAAATAACAAATCTGGTCTGAACAATAATACTGCCATCCAGGAACCTGTCATTCTTGATTTCAGTTTTCTTGATTTTAAACATCAGAAACACACCTATCGTTTTAACCTGATCACGCCGGGCTGGATTAATGCCTTTTTAATGGATGCTCAAAAAACCTATAAAAATCCGACGACTTATTCAAGTCCAGTTATTAGCGGACAATGGCAAACCAGCCATCAGGGATATTCACTGGAATTCAAAGTACCTGCACTTATGATTAATCGTTTTATAGATTTTGCTCTGATGAACAATACTCACAGCCCGATTAAGACAAATACACAAGCAAAAGCGTTATTAAGTATTGACCCTCTCAATGAGTTAAAACTTAAACGTCTGGCACCCGATAATACCCGTTTATGGTTACTGGATAATCAGGGTTATATAAATGCCAGTATCAATAAACTGCAAACGAATAATCCCATTCATAATAATTCATTATTGTCCTGGTATCGTCGGCTCTATCTATTATTTATGAATTTTCCTGAACAGGAAACACAATACGGCAGCTATCAGTATAAAATTAGTAATGACTTAACCCGGCAGTTTTCAGCTGATAACATCCACACCATGTGGCTTGATACACCTCATGGTGAACATCTGACACTGGCCGTTGCCGCTCCGGTAAAAGATCGTGAAGGTCAGAAGATAGGTGTTTTATATCTTGAGCAGGACAATAATTCTTTGCTGGCCCTGCAGGATAAAACTTTTGAACGGATCTTGTTACTCACTATTATACTTTTTATCGTCATTGTTTTTGGTCTGCTGTTTTTTTCAACCCGCCTATTACAGCGTATTATTCATTTGAGAAATGATACCGAACAGGCTTTAAGCCGGGATGGCCAGATAAAAAACCAGTTGTTTCGTGATGATAATGACGAAATAGGCGATCTGGCTCGAAGTTTTTCTCAATTACTGGTACAGGTGAAACAGAACAATCAATACCTGAAAACCCTGTCCAGTAAACTCTCTCATGAGTTACGAACACCACTGACTATTATCAAATCATCACTTGAAAATACAGAAAGTAATACGCTCTCTGATAATAACAAAAAATTTTATCAAAGAGCTCAAAGTGGTTGTTCAAGATTAAATAATTTATTAAATCGTATGAGTGAAGCCAGTCGGCTTGAACAGAGTATCCAGAATACTGAACTTGAAAGAATGGATATTATAAAATTTTTAGCTAATTATATTAACAGCATTCAATCAGCCTCCGATAATATTCAATATCAGTTTCACACCACAATAGAGCACGTATTGTTAACAATATCACCTGAACTGATAGCACAGCTAATGGATAAGTTACTCACTAATGCCGCCAGTTATCATATTAAAAAAACGCCCATTAATATACTGATTTCTCAGGAGAACAATCATCTGTTTATTGAAGTCAGAAATCAGGGGCCATTTATTGATAAGGATCAACTGGAAAATATCTTTAATTCTATGACTTCATTTCGTCGGCAAAAATCAAAGAATGAAGGTGAACATCTTGGGTTGGGTTTATATATTGCTAATTTGATCTGTCAGTATCATCAGGGGCATCTACAGGCAAGAAATAATTATCAGGATAACAGCGTCAGTTTTATTATTGATTTAGCCGTTAATAAAACCCATCCTGATTAATCTTTGTAGCAGTGTTTACATGCCAGCGCATCAAACACATCCGCCACCGCAGTAATACGGCCATAAATATGTATATCTTCCCCTTTTGTCCCCTGATGATAACCACTTCCGTCCCATTTATAGAACGATATAACTTTTAACGTGCAAAGCAGTTGAATATAAGCTATATATTAATGGACTATCCTAATTCTGAATAAGCCGTATATGGTTCTCCGATTTTTAAAATTTTTTCTGCCCTTCCAGCATCTTACCGATCACCAGCTAATTGAATTGGGCAATTTAATACAAATTAAAACAATTACTGCAAATAGCACCTTTATTCAGCTCTATAGTAACAGTCCCTACCAGTTTTTTCTGATTGATGGTTCTGTAGAAATTAGTGATGAGAGTGACACACAATGGCTGATCCATAGCCGAACCGAGAATGCTCGCAATCCCCTTTCCCGTTATCGTCCCAGTCGCTATAGTGTTAAAGCTGTAGGTAATGTTAAAGTAGTGATGGTGGATTTGGAAACCATGCTGCAATTTGCCAGTAAAAGTGCTGCTCCTGACGCGGCCTCTAATAAAATTCACAACCATTTTCTTTATAAACGGCTCACCAGAGATCTTAGTAATAACCGCCTGGAATTGCCCAGCGTACCCGATGTGGCTCTTAAAATTCGCCATGCATTACACGATGAAAACAGCAACTTCAGACAAATTGCCAATATTATTGCTTCTGATCCGGCTATTACCACTAAGATAATTAAAACCGCCAATAGTGCTCTATACCGTTCTATTCATAAAATTGATGACTGTCAGATGGCAGTCACCCGACTGGGTACTAAAGTCACCTCACAACTGGTGACATCATTTAGTATGAAGGAACTGTTTACTACTAAAAACAGAGCCTTAAAGAAAAAAATGCAGGCCGTCTGGAACCACAGCCGGGAAGTGGCGGCACTTAGTTTCGTATTAGCTAAAATCACACCGGGTTTTAATCCAGAACATGCACTGCTGGCAGGTTTATTACATGATATCGGTGCTATTCCAATTATTACCTTTGCAGATAAACATCCTGAAGTACTGGCCAATCAAGAGGCCTTTGAACTATTAATTGACACCTTAAAAGGTGAACTGGGTGCGGCCATTTTATCGAAATGGCAGTTTACTGAAAATATAATCACAACTGCCAGAGAAGCTCAGAACTGGCTGAGACAGCCTGGTGAAAAGCCCGATTATTGTGACATTATTATTGTGGCGCAATTACATGCACTAAATGGTCATAACGCTATTACCAAAGATATTCCCCACTTAAATGAAGTGCCGGCTTTTACCAAACTAGCACTGGGTCAGTTAACTCCAGAGCTGAGCGTTAAGGTTCTGGAACAGGCAAAAGAGCAGGTTGAAGAGACCATGAATCTACTGGCCTGATTTTTTTCAAATATTTGCTATAGTTAGCAATATATTTAATATTCCATCAAAAGAGATAAAGAGCGTATGCAAAAACTCAAAACATTCAATGTGAAATCCATCCTGATTTTTTTATTGCTCAGCTTTTCTTTCACCGCTGCACTGGCTTCCGGTGTCGGCGCAGAAAAACCAGCTGATATGACCGCTACTGTTTATGGCATTATTGCTTTACTGATTTTTGTACTGGCTTACAGTCTGGTGATTGGTGAAGAATATCTGCATTTAAGAAAATCCAAACCGGTACTGGTTGCTGCAGGTATTATCTGGATTCTGGTCGGCCTGTCTTATAATCAGATTGGAGAACCTCATGCTGCCGGCATTGCCGTAAAACATAATATTGAGGAATACGCTGAACTATTATTATTTCTGCTGGCGGCAATGACTTATATTAACGCCCTGGAAGAACGTAGTGTATTCGATGCTCTGCGCGGCTGGCTGGTTTCCAAAGGCTTTTCTCTGAAAATGATTTTCTGGATCACCGGTTTCCTGGCATTTTTAATTTCACCGATTGCCGACAATCTGACCACCGCTCTGCTTATGGCTGCTGTCGCCATGGCTGTGGGTGCCGGAAATACCACTTTTATCGTATTAGCATGTATTAATATTGTTATTGCTGCCAATGCCGGGGGAGCGTTTAGTCCTTTTGGTGATATTACCACCTTAATGGTCTGGCAAAAGGGTATTGTTCAATTCGATCAGTTTTTTGTCCTGCTTATTCCGTCACTGGTTAACTGGCTGGTTCCAGCAATTATCATGTCTTTTTCAATTCCCCGGGGTAAACCGGAACCCGTTGAAGCAGAAACCATCGTTAAAAAAGGCGGTTTTATCATGATAGGCCTGTTTCTTATAACTATTACTATGGCAGTCAGTTTCCACAATTTCCTGCATCTCCCCCCGGTACTTGGTATGATGACCGGTCTGGGTTTTCTTAAATTCTATGCTTACTATCTGAAAAGAATCGGTCACATTGAAGATGAGTCTCTACAACAAAGTGCGCTGCAGTTGGAAAATACCGAACCGAATTCAGATTCCGCAAAAAAAGATTATGATATTTTTTCTATTCTTGCCCGGGCAGAATGGGATACTCTGATGTTTTTCTATGGTGTCATTCTTTGTGTGGGTGGGCTCGGTACCTTAGGTTATCTGGCGATGATCTCAGAATCGCTTTATTTAGGCACTGGCATTATGGGCAGTGGTGTCACCGGTGCAAATATTCTGGTAGGCCTGTTATCCTCCATTGTTGATAATATTCCTGTCATGTTTGCGGTACTCACCATGAATCCGGATATGTCACTGGGACAATGGCTGCTGGTCACCTTAACTGCCGGAGTAGGCGGTTCGCTATTATCTATCGGTAGTGCAGCGGGGGTAGCTTTAATGGGTCAGGCTCGCGGCACCTATACCTTCTTTGCCCATCTGAAATGGTCATGGGCCATTGCCTTAGGCTATGCCGCAAGTATCTGGGTACATTTATGGATTAATGCCGGCTTAATGGAGACAGCTATCAGTCTGCCGCAATAAAACGGTATCAAGCCTCCTTCCCCCACTTATGCTCCTGAACATAAGGAGCTCGAATTATCTCGAAAGACAGAGGGATGATTCAAGCAAAACCAGGAGCCTGTCCGAGAATAGAAGTCGTAGCGAGGGGAAACTGACTCAAAATCAGCTTTTCCGCAGTAGGCTTTCTATTCTCGGACAGGCTTGCTCCTAGCGCAACTGCGGGCCGATGCTAAATCCGCTTAACTCTGCTACCTTAGTGGCCATAGAGGCACCCAGTTTTTTAGCAAATCGATCTATAAAAGATTCCGTTACCGTAAAATCCTTAATTGTCTCAGCACCAATGACTTCTCTGGCGACATAACTGCTGCTGCCCAGCTTATCAACCAGCCCCAGTTTTAAAGCCTGTTCACCGGTCCAGATATAACCGCTGAATAACAATGGATCATCTTTAAGTTTTTCTCCACGACCTTTTTTTACCACTGCTATAAATTGCTGATGAATATTTTTCAACATCAATTTGGCATGAGCAATATCTCCTTCTTCAGGAGGAGAAAAAGGGTCAAGAAAGCCCTTATGTTCTCCAGCCGTATAAAGGCGACGGGTCACACCGACTTTAGCAATGGCATTTTCAAAGCCAAAACCATTCATTAATACCCCGATAGAGCCTACCATACTGCCTTTATCCGCATAAATTTCATCAGCAGCGGCGGCAATATAATAGCCGCCGGATGCACAGATATCCGAAATAACCGCATACAGTTTTATATCAGGGTATTTTTTTCGCAGACGGTAAATTTCATCATTAATATAGCCGGATTGTACCGGACTGCCCCCGGGAGTATTCATACGCAGGATAACACCTTTGGTTTTTTTATCTTCAAAGGCATCCCGAAGAGCAGTAACAATATAATCCGCACTGGCTTTGGAATCTGCTGAAATCACACCCTCTACATCAATAAGTGCCGTATGTTCTTTAGTGACTTTATCAAGAGTCGCTTTATCCAGTGGCACAACAAAGGCTAACAATACACCCACCAGATAAGCCAGAAAAGCAAATTTAAAGAAAATTCCCCAACGGCGGCTGCTGCGTTTTTCCTTCAGTGATGAAAGTGCCAGTTCCTTAATCAGATTCTGCTCCCAACCTTCCTTTTGAGTCATTTTTTCCAGTTTGTCATTTAACTTCTGTTCATCTTTATCCATTGATCCAATTTCACCTGTTATAAATTCATACACTACATTTAATATTCAATAACCATGAAGACAGCTGAGCGATACTGTCCACACAGGCAACCGGCTGATGTTTCAGCAGACTGTCACGATCATGCACCCCATAGCTGACGGCCAGAGCATCCATACCCAGACTTCGAGCCATTAGCATATCATATTCCGTATCCCCCACCATAATAGCCTGTGGCGCTGATAATCCAAACTCAGCCAGTAACTCTTCAAGCATTTGCGGGTGGGGTTTGGAGCGGGTTTCATCTGCACATCGGCTGCCATGAAAACAGGATTCAAGACCCGTATCAGTTAAAACCCGATCCAGACCTCTGCGTGCTTTTCCGGTAGCAACAGCCAGCATAAAACCAGCCTGATTCAAATCTTCAAGCATGGTGTGCACATCGTTAAATAAAGCACTGGGGGTATCATTTGCCGTAACAAAGTGATATCGGTAACGATCGGCATAGTCACTGATTTGAGCCTCATTAAAATCTGGATAAAGTTTTAAAATAGCTTCTCGCAATCCCAGACCTATCACATGTTTATATTGCTTATGTGACAATTTTTCTGCGCCCAGCTCCTCAGAAGCTTCCTCCAGGCAAGCCACAATTCTTGCCTGAGAATCCATCAGAGTGCCATCCCAGTCAAAAATAATCAGCTGATAATCCGTCATTTGTTTAAAGTGTCCAGAAAATCCTGCAGATCATCACTTAAAGGCGCTTCAATTGTCATATTCTGACCGGTTTCAGGATATTTAAAACTAATCTGAGAGGAATGCAGAAACAGACGTTTCAGGCCCCGGGATTTCATACGCTGATTACAGGCAAAATTACCGTATTTGCTGTCTCCGGCAATATTATGACCCAGATACTGTGCATGTACCCGTATCTGGTGTGTACGGCCGGTTATAATTTTAACTTCCATCAGGCTGACATCACTATACTGTTCAACTACTGTAAAAAAACTGCTGGATTCCTTACCCTGCTTGTCAACACGCACAAAGCGTTCACCGGATTTTAATGCTTCGCGCAATAAAGGCGCGGTTACTTTTTTATTTTTAAAAGCCGTTTTACCGCATAACAAGGCCAGATAACGTTTATCCGTTTTTCTCTGCCTGAGCAAATCCTGTATCCCGGTCAGAATACTGCGTTTTTTAGCAATTAACAGACAACCTGAAGTATCTCTGTCCAGACGATGAATTAACTCCAGAAACTTTTGTTCCGGTCGCAGGGCACGTAAAGCCTCAATAATACCATAACTAACTCCACTGCCGCCATGTACCGCCACACCACTGGGCTTGTTTATGGCCAGCAGTCCCTTATCCTCGTAGACAATGGATTGCTCCATAAGTGCCAGCAAAGAACGACCGGGAGCTGGCAGCAGTTTTTTTTCACTCATAGTAACGGGTGGAATACGCACGTTATCACCGTATTGCAGTTTGTAGGTCTGTTTAATACGTCCTTTATTTACCCGAACTTCACCTTTACGGATAATTTTATAAATATGACCTTTAGGTACACTTTTTAAATGCTTAAACAGGAAGTTATCTATTCTTTGACCGGCATTTTGAGCATCAATTTCAACAAAATGGACTGAATGCGTTATTTTTTTGGTATTCATGCAATATTTATGTTATTTCACATTGATGCGATAGCGTCTTGCTGTTATATTAAGCTGGTTATTACTTTTTTAATCATTCATTTAGAAATTTTTTGTTTTTTCTCTGAATGATTTGAATAACCAGGGGCTGTTGATAACAGCCCCTGGAACAACCGCTGGTTTCAGTGATTCATTGCTGCTTTTTCTTATCTTAAAATAATAAAAAGCAGAAAAAATTTAAAAAATTAATTAAAGACCGAGATTTTACTCAATTTTGGTCAATAATACGATGTTTTAATCACTAAACCATAACGATTTACATGAATCATTACAGTGTATTTGTTTATATTCTCAATTTCGCTATTAAAATACCGATAGCTACAGAGGATCCAGGACTATTGTAGATTTAAAAGCCCCTTAATTTAGGGTGACTCACAACGTAACCACAGATTTTATTTAATCTGTGTCATGTTAAACAGTCATAAAATAAATTTCGGGACGTTATTAGGGCTGTTTATCTTTCATCTATTGTTATTGTATGATTTTAGCAAAATTATGCCCTGACTGTGTTATTTTTTTACTACCAATGGAATGCATTGATACGAAAAAATACCTTATCAGGACAAATTTTAGCTTAACATCAGCTTAACATCTGAAAGATAAATAACCTTTAATGGATTAATTCCATTCTACCCAGGTTCAGACAATAGTCCGATACCATAATTGACAAACAAAATTTTTGTTATTGTCTTCATGTAATTAATATTAATACGTGCTCCTGTATAAAGTTTACAGGAAAAGTAACAACAGGTAATACCTGGTTCTGTTTTACAGACGCTTTATATAGTCTGACAGAATACAGAAGCTGCACTGAACTCCATGGCTGTAACAGCCTCTAATACTGATGTTTAGAAAGATGCAGCCATAATTGATTAAAGAACAGAGCTATTTATCTGTTCTTTAACCTGGAACAATGAGTTTGTAACTGATTATTTCAGGTTTTAAACCTGTCTGGATATTTATTAGTGGATTATATCGTCCGTCCGTTTAGGACCGGCATACTAAAATATATCCTTAAAGCGAGAAAATCATTGATTACTCTCGCTTAAATATCCGGCTAATGGGTTGATTTACCCTGTTCTAACTTTTTTTGATTTATTAAATTTAAACTTTATGAT
>JALVAL010000049.1 GCA_027011205.1 Gammaproteobacteria bacterium | reverse complement strand
TAAGCTCTTCTGCTCGCTATTAGTTCTCTCTCTATTTCCCGTGAGTATTGCTTCTCTTTCTCTAGTTCTTCTTGTAATAGTTGCTCTAACTCTGTCATCTATAACCTCTCTTTGATGTACTTGTATATCGTTGTTTGGCGTTTCTGTATCGTGTTGAGTTGCTCTTTTACTTGCCATTTCATCAACAACATTCCCCCTAATAATCCCACGAATAGGCTGATTAGTATTATTGATACTAGCTTTGTCATATTTAGCTGTATTCTGCTTATCTCTGCTTCTTCTACGACTAGGCTCATATCTTTTTCTAACTTCTTCTTTTCTTTTTTCAATCTCTCTTTTAAGTCGCTGTTCTGCTTCTTCAAAGCTTGTTCTAGTTCCATCACTTGCTCTTGATGGTATTTGATTAGCTCTAATTTGCTCTGCTCTATCTTCTCTTGAATGTTCCCAAAATTGCTCATTATAAATCTCTCCTGTAAGTCTTATTTTCTTCCCTGTACTGTCCTGTACTGTAAAGTAGTTAAAATCGCCTGTTATATCCTTGCCTATCTTTACAATATCAAGCTCAATCCCCTTAACAACCTCTTTCAAGTCCTCAAAGTCCTCAATCAAGCCACTTTCGTGCAACTCTGCTATATAATTTGCTATATATTTTTTAGCCTCATCTCTTCCCTTTTTCTTGGTAAAATCAAAGCTTTTTCTGCCCTCTTTAGCTCTCTGCTCTTGTATAAGCCTTTCTTTCTTGCTATCAACACTAAACACGGGCTTATGCTCTTGTTTAGGCTGTGGTAACTCGTGCTTTAAAATCAAGTAATCTCGTATAGCATTGATAAAATTCTTGTGTTTGTCGTGGTAATAAAGTCTTAATTGTGTGTCTGTTACTAGATTTTTAGTTGGTATTCTAATGTGTATGTGTGTATTTGCTGTGTCTTGGTGCAGTACCGCTTCGTAGTGGTACTCATCTTCACTAAAGCCACTCATAAAAAGCTCTTTGAAGTCCTCGTTTACCGCTCTCGCTTTCTCATCTGACACCTTGCCCTTGAATGATAAAACCAAAGTCGTAGAGTTTTCTTTGTAGTTACTGCTCTTAATTATACTGTCGCCTAACTTTGTATTCCCACTCAATAGGGTTATTTTACTTCGTTCATATTTTGAGAGTTTTACATATTTACGGGTTACATAGTTGCTCCACCCTTTACCAGTTCCCCCACTCTTTATGCTTATTTTCATAATAGCTCATTTAGCTTTTTTTCTAAAGTTACAAGTTCACGCAAAATTGAAACATTGGAAACATCATCTTTTTTTGCATTAAGACTTTTTGCGATTTGATTTAGATTTGTTCCGATTTTGTTTAGCTCATATAAAAGTCGAGGGTCTGCAACTTTATAAACTTTTTTAGTTTTTGGAGATGGAGCATTTTCAATTTTTGAGTTCACACTTTTTCTGATAAATTCAGACATAGTGAGATTATGATCCTTTGAAGTTTGCTTCAAAGTTTCATAATCGGGAACGGGAAAAAAGACTTTGATTTGTTTCATTTTTTCAGACAAATTCGACTCCTTTTTTTTGGCGGGGTTTGGGGTGCAACTCCAACAAGGTCAAAGTGTAGGCGCAGCCGAAACGTGTCAATATCCCGTAAGGGGTATTGGCTGACCTTGCCTATATACTCTATACATACTTTGAACTACTCGAAACATTATAACATACTTCAAAAAAAACAAAAATGAGGGAACGACTACCGCCACTTTTTCCCCTACGCTTTCACGCTTTTTTGGCGTGACACTTCGGGGGTGGCTATATTTCTGAACGACCTATCGCCCTATCGGTTGTCTGCTCCCATTCGCCTACGGCTAGAATGTGACCCTGAGTTTGAAATCTTAGATTGTTGATAAGTTAGTATATTAGAGAAGTTAGAACCTCTATTTTCAATGGCTTCGCCATACCCCTGCGGGGGCAAAAAGTATGCCTCCAAAAGTCGGCTTCTGCTATTACCCCTTACTACAATTAGAATGAACACTTTTTAAATGTGTTGATTTTGTTTATCTATTTGAACATTTTTGTGGTATAATTTTTGACAGCAAAACCCATGACGTAGATTGTTTTTCCATTTAGATAACAATTTTATAGTAAGTGGGAGATATTAAAAAGAGGCATAAGCCCATTATAGGACGGCAATCCTAGGGCTTACACAAGCGATGAAATTATACCAAAAGAACACCAAAATATCAATAACAATCGAGGGTGACGGAAGCGAAATATTCGACTATTCGCTACCTTTACCGCACAACTACACACGAAATGGCAATAAATACACCATAGAGTACACCATAAACGGCTTTTTTCATACAAAGAGAGGTATTGCATACCTAAATGACATTCTCGCACGATTTACCCTATCTATGAAAGTTTTAAACACACAAGTGACCAGTTCAGAAGATGATGGCATAGATCTCTCTTATTTTCGAGGATTAAAAAGCATTAAAAGAGCTAACGACTACGAGAAAGGGGATAGAGGTGAAGATAATATATTTTGGTCTATCAAGCTGTATTTAGAAGATTTAATCAAAGAATCTGGAGAGGGAAACCTCATAGCATACTCTTTGATTGAGTCTTTTGCCTTTGCTCGGTTTATTGACCGAGCAAAAGACAAAAGCACACTAAGAGCAAAATGTCGAAGTATCTGGGAATGGTACGATGAACAAAATTGGACAATACCAAAAAGAAAAGGATTAGGAATGTCAAGACAAGAAGGTGCTAAAAAAGCCAGAGAAAAACGAATGGCTGATACAAAGCGGAAAATACTTAGTATCGTTACAGGTATGTTCAAAGATGAATATAAGTCTAAAAGTGGAAAATGGAACATCTCTAAAATTGCGGAAGACAGTGGCACTTCAAGAAACTCTGTTATGAAATATTTAAAGGAAATGGAATGAGTAAAATTACTGTCAATGAATATGCAAAAAAGCATCAAATCACTAGACAAACTGTGTATAATCAAGTCAAAAAAGGTTTACTCGAAAGCGTAGAAGAAAACGGTGTTTTATTCGTAATTGACGAGGATATAGAAGCGTCAAAGAGTAGTAAAGACAAATGTCAAAAGTTTGTAAAGAAACTTTTAAAGAGAATTGACAAGCTAGAAAAGCAATTAAACAAAGAAAGAGAAAGCAAAGACTCCCTTATACTTGCCTATGTTGATGAAATGAAAGCCCTTTATCTTCCAAAGCCTAAAAAAAAGAAAAAAAGTAAGAAATAATTTATTATAAAAAAGATTTGAGTAAAATATTTATGATTTTTAATAGTGTATTGTGTGTAGATGACGCAATGCCTCATCTACTTGAGTGAAAAGAATTATTTAAATTCTATTGGAGCGATTCCAGAACGACTAACATACCACTCATCATTTTTAGGATCTTGTATTACTGTAACCAACATTCTTCTGTAGGTCTTTTCACCGTGAAAGTCCGTTTTAATTTTAAAAACATAAACAGATTTATCATCATTGCTCATCGATGGTTCTAATCGAAGATACTCATACTCATATATCTTATCGTAAATTCTATCTCTGTTTCCATTAGACAGCTCTTTAACTTTTTCTACATCGTTGCCAGCATAAGCCTCCATATAGTTTTTCGCAACATCTAACGAGTCGCCTCTATCTACACCGCAGCCCGTAAAGTAAAACATCACTGACAATATCGCCAGAACCTTGAGCAGTTTTTTCATAAAATTCCTTTTTGTATTGAATTACAAGAAAAATTATATCATATTACAATAGCTACATACCCTTTCCATTGCCTTGACTAGGCGCTTCCCTCTCTTCTATAACTTCTTCAACCGCTCGTGCAGCGCTTTCAATTTGTTGTCCAAAATTACTTGATTGCTCGTAATTGTTTCCGAGCGTTCTTGCAATTTCTTCATCAAACCTTGTTCCAAAGCTTTCAATAAGCTCTCTAGCTCTTCCTCTCTCTTGTTGCTGTTCACTTGCTCTTCTAATCGTTTTAACTCGTGCCACAATATGTTCAACTGCTCCATTATGTCGCTTTCTGTTGGCTCTTGCTCTTCCTCGCTCTGGCACAACTCTTCTAGCTTTGCTATATAAGCTCTCTCTATTTTCTCTAAACTGTTCAAATAAGCTCTTCTGCTCGCTATTAGTTCTCTCTCTATTTCCCGTGAGTATTGCTTCTCTTTCTCTAGTTCTTCTTGTAATAGTTGCTCTAACTCTGTCATCTATAACCTCTCTTTGATGTACTTGTATA
>JALVAL010000048.1 GCA_027011205.1 Gammaproteobacteria bacterium | reverse complement strand
TCTTACCCGTTAACCTATCTGGGCGGCGTTTTTTATTCCATAGAAATGCTGCCTGAATTCTGGCAGAATGTATCCTTATTCAACCCAGTTTTATATATGGTGAATGGTTTTCGCATGGGCATGCTGGGCATATCCGATGCCAGTCTTAGTAGCGCTATTTTAATTATTAGCGGTTTTATTCTATTACTGGGGTCCATAAGCCTGTGGTTAATGCATAAGGGCATTGGCATTAAAAAATAAGGCCGGACAGAACCCTGTTATGGATTATTTATATTCTCTGGATTTTTCAGAACTTATCAAGCAAAGTCACTATACTTCACTGATTATTTTTACTATTGCCTTTCTGGAAACACTTTTGCTGGTGGGTTTTTTTTTCCCCGGCTCTGTTGCGCTGATTGCAATTGGCGGATTAATAGCCTCCGGTACTCTGGAGCTGTGGCCGACTTTGTTCTGGGCATTTCTAGGGGCGGTGATGGGGGATAATATCAGTTTCTGGATTGGTGTTTATTTTAAAGAACCGCTGCATCACTCACAACTTTATGCCCGGCATCAGGATGCATTTCAAAAAGGTGAAGCTTTTTTTCACCAATATGGTACCTATAGTGTGGTTTTAGGGCGCTTTGTAGGCCCTATTCGCGCTGTTATTCCCACCATTGCAGGCAGTCTGGGAATGTCCGGCAAACTGTTTTTTTTAGTCAATGTACTGTCTGCACTGGTCTGGGCTCCAGCTTATATTTTACCCGGTTATCTAATGGGCGATCTATATAACCAGCTGGATAAGTATATTGAAATTGAGGTTGGTAGTTTATTGTTAATCCTGACTGTTATTATTATTATTGCAGTAATTATTAAACGCTCCCAGCATCCATCAAAAAAACTGGCTTATACTGCTCTTATTCTTGCTTCAATTTTATCCTTAGGCCTTACTCAGATAAAATTCCCATGGTAAGCATTTCATCATAAAGCATGGCCAGACGAGCATTTGCTTCATTCATTTCCAGCAGTTGCTGCTTTTTTAGTAATGACAGGGGTAATAGTTCACCCAGACGGGAACCCACCCAGCAGGCATCATGATATTTTTTTTCCAGAGTTATATAGGGATGCTGTAAACTTGCCATAATTTTTTCCAGGACGGATACCATGGGTAAAAACTGATCGGGCAGCGTCTGTGCGGGTTCAGGTTTAATTAATTGCACCTCAGCCACAGTTAACTCTTTATTTTCAACGCTTTTATTGACGATAATAAATTTACGCTCACCTTTGATCGATACTCCCAGCAAACCATCTTTGCGATGTTCCCAGAAAGTAATCTGTGCCAGAGTACCAACGGAATGAATTGAGGCCGCCTGACCCGTTTCGTTACCTTCTTTAATCAAACAGACACCAAATCCAGTACCCTCTTTTTCACACTGAGTCAGCATATCAAGGTAACGCGGCTCAAATATTTTTAACGACAGGGGACCATCAGGAAACAATACTGTTTTTAAAGGAAAGATCGGTAAGCGTTCAATGATTAATGGTGAGTCCTTATCGGTACTAATTAATTCACTCATAACATCCTGCTATTTTATTAATAACTATAAGGGGGAGTCATTCCACTATTGCCCCCAACGTGACATCAGTTTGTGTTCTATACCCATATGGTCCAGAATCCTTGCTACTACAAAAGCAATTAAATCATCTATAGACTGAGGCTGATGATAGAATCCAGGTGATGCAGGCATGATAGTCACCCCCATTCGACTTAATTTAAGCATATTTTCCAGATGAATAGACGAATAAGGCATCTCCCGGGTCACCAGAACAAGTTGCTTGCGTTCTTTAAGGATAACATCTGCGGCTCGCTCTATTAAATTATTACTGGCTCCCTGTGCAATAGCTGATAAACTGCCCATAGAACAGGGACAGATTATCATGCTTCTGGCGGGATTAGAACCGCTGGCTACCGGGGCCGTCCATTCCTCTTTATCATACAGTTCAAGCAGTTCAGAGGAGGAATTCAGATAATTGATAAAAAACTGTTTCAGTTCCGCTTTATCCGAAGGTAAGGTAAAACCCAGTTCTGTAGCAATCACGACCCGCGCTGCAGATGACAGCAGCAGATTAACTTTTACGTTTGCCTGGAAAAGACTTTTTAATAATTGAACAAAATAAGGTGCACCGGAAGCACCTGTAACTGCAACAGTAACGACTTTTCTAGTCATCAATTTTAACCATTTGTTATATTACTGCCCCTAAGCCCATCCAGTAATTTCTGGTGAATACCACCAAAACCGCCATTACTCATAACCAGCAGTTGATCACCCATCTGTACACTGGATAAGATGCTGTGGATCATTTTATCCAGATTATTATAACCATGGCCCTTATCAGCTAATAATTCAAGCGTATCATCAAATTTAGCGGCATAATCATCAGGCAGATAAAGATAAACCTCATCCGCCTGATCCAGTGAAGCTGGCAGGGTTTTATTATGAACCTGCATTTTCATAGTATTCGAACGCGGCTCGAGGATAGCTATAATTCGCTCATTATTATTGACACGTTTTTTTAGTCCATCAATAGTCGTTGCAATAGCTGTAGGATGGTGGGCAAAATCATCATACACACTGATACTATTAACTACCCCCTTAAGTTCCATCCGTCGTTTAACGTTTTTAAACTCGGCCAGAGCATCTATGGCATGTTTAACCGGAACTCCGGCATGTCGTGCAGCAGCAATAGCCATGACAGCATTGTTAACATTATGCAGTCCCATTAACAGCCAGCTGACTATACCTTGCAACTCACCTTTATAAAATACCTCAAACCGAGAACCATCACTGGACAGCAAATTAACAGACCAGCCCTGACCGGGTTCAGATGCAAGCATTTCAGTTTGACTCCAGCAGCCCATATCAAGTACTGCCAGAAGATTCTGGTCATCCTGAGGATAGATTAACAAACCATTCCCGGGAACAGTACGTATTAAATGATGAAACTGTTTTTTAATCGCATATAGATCTTCAAAAATATCCGCATGATCAAATTCAAGATTATTTAATACAGTCGTTCTGGGATGATAATGAATAAATTTGGATCGTTTATCAAAAAAAGCGGTATCGTATTCATCCGCTTCAACAACAAAAAAAGGCAGTTCACCATTACGAGCTGAAATCCCAAAATTTTCAGGGACACCGCCAATTAGAAATCCAGGATTCAGACCTGCATATTCCAGTATCCATGCCAGCATACTACTGGTGGATGTTTTACCATGAGTACCAGCAACAGCAAGCACCCAGCGTTGTTGTAAAATATTCTCAGCCAGCCACTGAGCTCCGGAAGTATAGGGGATATTTTGTTCCAACACATATTCAACAGCAGGATTACCGCGTGATAGCGCATTACCTATAACCACTACATCAGGTTCTGTTTGTTTTATATCCTCTAGCGCATATCCTGAAATAAGTTCAATACCCTGTTCTTCTAACTGAGTACTCATTGGAGGGTAAACATTTAGATCCTGCCCGGTTACTCTATGTCCATTTGCTCTTGCAAGCAGGGCAATCCCTCCCATAAAGGTACCGCAAATTCCAAGAATATGCACATGCATATTAATTAACCCCTAAAAGTTGATTTGATAAACTGTTATAAGAAATAAAATAGGTTATGGATAGTGCAATGCCCAGGAAAAAAGATATTTGAAGTGATCGTCTGTATATATGTGCATAAATAGACAGGATCCAGGCAAGCAAAATAAGATTAACCAATGCAAAACTTTGATCCATCAGAATACCACTTTTCCACAATAGGGTAACAGGAACAAAGAAAAATATATTGGTAAAAAAACTGATCCCAACAAAAGCAGTCGCTGTTTGAATAAAACGGTCGCTGAATTTAAACAGATACAACCACACCCAGCTAAAAACAAACAGGGTCAGGATGGATGTAAGAGATAAAAAAGCGGACAATCCTATAGAATAAAAGCCCAGCCCTAATAACATCTCAATAAACAAATTAAAGAAAAAAAGAACCGTTAACAAGGTAGGGGAATACGGTATATCTTCAGGCCCCCTTTTAAAACGGCAAATATCAGCAAAAAGAAGTAATAGTGCTTTCATAAATCCCTGTGAGAGGTTTAAATAAAAATTATGTAGATTATAGCATTGTTAAGGGAGAAGAGCAGCGCTTAGCGCCAACGCTGCTCTTCTGCTGTTTTTTTGGCAAAAAAAAACCCCAGACAAGTCTGAGGCTTTTTAGTGTAACACCCTGGCAG
>JALVAL010000047.1 GCA_027011205.1 Gammaproteobacteria bacterium | reverse complement strand
ATACCTGCCGGTGAGTCACAGATAATATAATCAAAGGTTTTTGATAGTTCATTCAGTACCCGCTCAACACCTTCCTGAGTCAGGGCATCTTTATCACGGGTTTGAGAGGCGGGGAGAATATGTAGATTTTTCACCCGCTTATCTTTAATAAGTGCCTGATTTAGATTGGATTCATCATTGATGACATTAATAAAATCAAAGACCACTCGGCGTTCACAACCCATGATCAGATCCAGGTTTCGCAGACCGATATCAAAATCAATAATAACCGTTTTATAGCCTTTCTGAGCCAGTCCGGTGCCAAATGCTGCACTGGTGGTGGTTTTCCCCACCCCGCCTTTGCCAGAAGTTACTACAATAATTTTTGCCTTTTTTTCACTTTTAGACATTGTCTGATTTGTTCCTTTAAATTGATAGTGAGAAACGGTTTATAGTATGAGTTCGTCTATCTGCAGTCGTTCATGGTCCATAAATATCTGTACCGGCGTACCGATTTTATCCTCTGGGATATCTTCGCTCAAGAGGTATATTCCGGCAATGGAAACCAGTTCACTTTGCAGACTATGACAGAAAATGGCTGCAGATTGATCACCCTGTACACCTGCCAGTGCCCGCCCACGCAGTGTGCCGTAGATATGAATATTACCGTCAGCAAGCACTTCTGCCCCGGCACTGACGGAACCGATGATAATCAAATCACCGTCGCGGGCATAAATCTGTCGGCCTGAGCGAACAGCCTGTTTGACCACCTTTGCTGTTTGGGATAATAATGGCGGAAGTGTCTGTGCTGCCTCACTGCCGGTTTGTTCAGGGTTTGCAGAAACAGATGTTTCCGGCAGGTCTTGTGGCGGTGGTTCAACCTCGGTTTTCAGTACTGGCGGCGGTTCCTGAGTTTTTTGTGTGTTTTTGTGCGTTTCTGAACTCTTATGTCTGGCTTCAGCCAGAATGGCCAGGCCCGCCGCTTCCAGCAAGTTTAGAATGGACTTGTCGGCACCTTTAACACCTACTGGAATAATAGACAGGGATAATAAAATTTCTCTTAAATCAAAAAAATCCAGCTGTTGTTTTTCTGCCGGCAGTTCATTGAGGTCGATCACAACAGGAGTCTGGTTAAAAAACCCCGGAGCCATTTTAACGCGCTCTGTCAGCTGAGTTTCCAGAATGGAAAGATCGTTTTCAAAAAGTTGCAGTACCGTAAGAGTAAACAGACTTCCTTTTAGTTCGAAACAGGTTTTATCCATAAAATTGTATTGTCACAGGTCGGTTAAATAGTGACCCTAGTATAGCAAAATCCTGGTATCAGTCTAAGTATTAAAACTAGAAAAATTGGCTTAATCATAAACTCAGCAAGTATCACAGTGGACAGATACGCTAATTTTTACGGAATGACCGGGATCTGTGTTAAAATCCTGCTACCACTGTAAAAATATTTAAACAATATTTAAACCATGAAGAAAATCTGTTTACTGAATGATATACCGGATCGTGAGGCGCGTACTTTTTCTTACGATGATAACTATTCCATGCTGGTATATCGTAATGGTGACAATATATACGCTTATATTAACAGCTGTCCTCACGCCGGTGTACCTCTGGAATGGAATGCGGATCATTTTATGAGTATGGATGGTCTGCTATTGCAGTGCGGGACTCATGGTGCACAATTTGAACCGCCTACTGGAAAATGTGTATATGGGCCGTGCAAAGGGGCTCACCTGCATAAAATTGATACAAAAATAGTCGATAAAACGATTTACCGGGTTTGAACTTTTTACCTGCCTGAGTTAAGAATGGTTGCCGTTTTCAGCGACAAAAAAAGTGATGAGTCCTTAATGCAGTTTAATGATACCCTGGCTCTTATTATAATCTTGAATCATCTTTATCAGCGACGTCTGTATAAATAAGTATATGTCCCATCTGTTTTAAATGTTAAAATAGCTTTACTAAGCCCTGAACCGGCAGAATTTCGTTTTCCCGGCACCTCTGCTATCCTCGACTTTAAAGTCGAGGATAGCAGAGGTGCCAACTATTCCCCAGGCCTCGTCTTTTAAGACGAAGTGCTGGGTTTACAGGATCGTTCAGAACCAGTCATTATGAATGTCAGCCATTTTTTTAAATTAGACAATAAGCTAATTAATTTTACACGTCCTCAGGCCAGTTCTTTTGCTAAAAGTGTGGCAGGTGATTTTAACCCGATTCATGATGAAGACCATAAACGTTTTTGTGTACCCGGTGACTTATTGTTTTCAGTATTCCTCTCTCAGCAGGGGGTTTATCAGGAAATGAAATTTGAATTCTCCGGTATGGTTGGCGATTCAAATCAGGTTTTTTTTACCAGCGAAGATAATTCAGCCTTTGTTTTAAAGGATGAAAATGATAAAAATTTTATGCGCATTCAAATTGCCGGTGACCTGACTCAGGAGCCAGAGTTTATCAGTCAGCTATCTGAAAAATATGTACAGTTTTCCGGTCAGACCTTTCCTCATATTCTGGTGCCTTTAATGAAGCAGGAAGGCGTGATGATAAATCCTGCCCGTCCGCTGGTTATTTATAAAAATATGGAAATCACGCTGGATAAATTATCCGGTGAGAACATTGAACTTCGATTGACAAAATCTATTTTAAATAAAAATGGTAAAAAGGGTGAAGCCAGACTGGAATTTGCTATTCTGGCCGATGGCAAAGAAATTGGCCATGGGGCTAAAAACTTATTACTCAGTGGCTTAAGAGAGTATGATCAAAGTGCGCTGGATGAGGTTGTTGATGCCTATGACCAGCGTAAAACGACTTATCTGAGCTGTTAATTCCCCTCCCCCTTTTTTTCTATTCTATCAATACCTCAGGGCATTGAGATGCGTCTTGCTGTAACACGATATGGAGCAATTCAAACAGGTCACTCACTGCCTGTTATTATCCTGCATGGTCTTTTCGGCAGCAGCCGTAACTGGCATCCTGTTGCTCAGTCATTAGCAAAGGGATCAAAAAGCTCTCCTGTCTATGCCCTGGATCTGCGTAATCATGGTAAATCGCCCCATTCCAGTATAATGAATTATCCTGCAATGGCGCAGGATATTGTAGAGTTTATGGCTGCGGAGCACATTGGCAAAGCCCGTTTAATAGCTCATAGTATGGGCGGCAAAGTAGCCATGTGGCTGGCACTTACTGAACCTGAACGGGTGTCGAAGCTGGTTGTGGTGGATATCGCTCCAGTTGCTTATGAGCATGATTTTTCCGGGGTTCTTGAGGCGTTAAAGTCGGTACCTATAGAGCATATTGGCTCACGCAAAGAAGCGGACCACTATCTGGCACGGTATTTGGCTCAGCAAAGTCTGCGGCAGTTTTTATTGCAAAACCTGCAGTTAAAAGATGGTCATTATCAATGGCGTCTGAATCTGGATGCAATAACACATTCTATTGCTGATATTACCGGTTTCCCGGATACCCGAAATATTCAAGCCTACGCAAAGCGGGTATTATTTATTGGCGGTGATCAGTCTGACTATCTGAACCGGGAAAACCAGCAAAAGACCCGGCAGCTGTTTCCTATGGCCACATTTTCAATGATAAAAAATGCCGGACACTGGCTTCATTCAGAGCAACCGAAAATTTTTATGGCTTTAATAAACCCCTATTTGAATTGAATTGTAATAATGAAACCCGATAGACCTGCTGCAATGCGTTTGCTTATTCAGCAAATACGAGCTGTTATGCCATTTAATTTGCCAGAAGCCAGTTTATGTTCTGGTAAATGCAATGGCTGTTCTCAAAAACTGCTGGATTATCTGGGCAGTGAACTGGAGCAATGGGAAATGCGTCTGCAGGCGGGTGAAGTACCGGATTTCGGGGATATCAGTCGCATAGCCAGAACCAGTAAAAAAATTTATAAAATTTTAGATGCTAATAGTTTGTTGGAGCATCAGGTATAAAAGGTTGCCTGCACACCGGCAAAATGAATAATATCGCCTTCGGATAATTTAGAATGGAGAATTTTCTTACCATTCACAAAGGTACCATTAGAACTGCGCAAATCAGTCAGAAAATAATTTTCTTCCCAGTTGATTCGGGCATGTTGTTTCGATACTGCCAGATCATTAATGATAATATTATTGTTCTCCTGACGACCAATGGTAGTGGTACCATTTTCCAGTTTATAATCATTATACTCGTGTGATGATATCTGTATCCTGAGTAATCCCACTGAATATCCTTTTTGTCAATTTGATTAATTAATTGATTAATTGATAGTTGTTATTATAT
>JALVAL010000046.1 GCA_027011205.1 Gammaproteobacteria bacterium | reverse complement strand
TGTAACTGCTCAGCGTAATTTCATTATGAAATAAAATCGGGCAGTTTTTTATCAAATAACATTTCCATAGCATGACTTGAAGTCACACCATGCTTTCGGCAAGTTGATAAATAACCACGCACACGACAGAATATCTCAGAACCATCCTTACTTCGGAAACAGCCTGATATTTTCTGTTGGACTTCTCTGTTGAGCCTACTTTTGGTAGTCATCCTGATATCATTTTCACCTTGGTTATTGGTAAAAGGGACATCAGGTTGCTCCATGAATCTGAGTACATCCTCTTCAAATTCCCTTAACCGTTCCAGTAAATTTCTTGCTTTACTTCGTTTGATCCGCCCCCGTTGCCCCTTTTTCCTTGTTTCATCGGGTGGTGGGCATTCAATATCAGCCTTTTTCAGGATTTCTCGGTAATAGATTCGATGTTCTTGTGCGTGCTCTTTATTTAAACAACCACCTGCATCATGAACATCCGCATTGATATCTTCAAGCAATGCTTTCATTTGCCCCGCCCAAACCTGATCATCTTGTTCACAGGCTCTGGTTAACTCTCTCAGATGATGGGCATTACATAATGAATGCAAACAACCATCATAATGGTAATAGGGTTTCCAATGGTCATGACACAGTATTCCTTTAAAGCGAGGGATAATGTTGATCGTATCCATCGCTTCAACCCCTCGTTTCTCATGGGGAAAGAAGTGTGTCCATAATTGATTGCTGGCACAATGTAACCAGTATCGTTTACCACCAATGTTCACTTCCGTTTCATCAGCGTGGACTAAATTTGAGTTTGCCAGCTTATCTTTGGCTATCTGATCAAACTCAGTCAGGTTTATAAAAGCTTCTTTGTTAAAATTATACAAAGAACCTTGACTGACCGGGATCCCTAACTGCTCTTTAAAATATTCTTCTATACGGTTATAGGGCAGTAATTGATGCTGTGACATATAAACCGCATGTGCTTTTATACTGTTTCCATATTGGACGGCTTTTGTTATACCGTCCGGAAAAGGAGCAACAAACTGCTGACCATTTTCATCTTGTAATATCTGTGCCTGATATTCAATGACATTTCTTGCGATAAACAGTTCAAAGACCTGACGGCGTTCTGTACCCACTTCTTCATAGTCGTGTCCTTTGGGTAATCTCCTGCGATCGATTAATATTTCTTCAACTTCATCCGGCTCATCAATTTGTTTCAGTGTTGTGCCAACATGCCCAGGTTGACCACCTGTTTTTTTCACTGACTTTTGTCTTGTTGGCTTCAGGCGATTAGGATCACTTGACGGTGGCTTACTGCTATTACGACTATTTAAACCCATTCTATTAGAGGATACTTTGAGCAGGGTGATCAGTAATTTGATCATCGCACGGAAAGTCGGTGATAAATTCTTCTCCTGACTCAGGAGAGATTCAACCTCTTTAAGCGTCTCATCAATATCAATGTTGTCCAGTTTCACCAAAAGCCTCAAATGACTACGAATTAATAAGATAATTGTATCATGAGCCTTATTTATCTTATTTCGATCTGTCGATCGATTTAAGCCATTATAATTTTTTATCCTCCACGGGACATTCCTGATTTGTGTTATGATCTCTGAGGATTAATCCGATCATTTAATACTATAATAAATGTATATTGGGTTGATACTAAAATCCAGAAAAATTTCATACAAAAGTTGTCAAGTCTTTTTTTTCACTTTTTTCAAAAATTACGCTGAGCAGTTACAAAAAGGAAAGACTTTTCCCCTTAATAAAAAAGGGGGAAAATATAAAAAAAGCGGATTATTATTTAATTTTTCTGGCTTCCAGATAAAAACGTTTTTCATCCGCTTCACCCATGGAAAAGGTTTTTCTGGGTAAGGCACCGTCAAAAATAATGGTTTTAAACAGGCTGTGTTTGGATATGGGCGGGAAGAAAAAGCCCATATTACCTTCCTTAACACCCAGTTCATTAACCACTTCATCACCGTGAATAAAGTCCACCTTGCCGCCATTTTGATCCAGATAATCATTTAAAAAGGATTCTATAGTCGCCAGTTCCAGGGTATAAGGTGGTTCATTTATCTGAATATAGCCGTAACCGTCAGCATCATTAAAAGGCACAATGTGCACACTGTCCGCTGCAGCCGCCTGTGCTCTGGATTTCATATCTGTTTCATTTTCGCAGCGCACAATTTTACATTGACCATTAAAATGGGACTGCATATCCTTGAGTAACTGCGCTGGATTAACATTAAAAATAACTCGATGGATGGGCTCAAACTGCAGACCGTCGTCATGAATATTAACCAGTTCTACCAGCGCATAACGTGCCAGATTAGCCATCACGCTCTGCACATCATCAGCATCCTGCTTAATTTTTTCCCAGATGGCTTTGGCTGTAGCCAGTGAATGATTACCGTCACCCATGGCATACAAGAGTACATCCCTGTCCTGAGCATTATATTTATCGGCAAACGCCTGCGGATCGGCCAGATGTGACAGAGCATCGCTGACCTGACCGATCAGTTCCGGAGTATCAATGGCATAGCCTTTAATATGGCCACTGTCCATCATCAGTTCAAAGTCATATAAAGGCTCTGGATTTTTAGCAAACAACGGCTCAATAACTGTGCGCTGCGGATCATCAATTAATACCATAATATGCGGTAATTCTATGGCTGCATCCTGACGTACTTTAATCCGCGGCGGCAGGCGATCCACTATGGTGCCCTCGGTGGCACGGATCAGGGTTTGGGAACCTTTATTAAAATCGTAATGTTCCAGATCTATTGCCACTACCAGACCTTTTCTGGACGGTGCCTGTGAGGTTTTACGATCCACCAGCACAAAGCCCGGCTTAGTCATGGGTACTAAAACATCCTCATCCAGGTACTGCTGCATGGTGCTGTTAATACTGGCAATCCGCTGATCACCATCCGCATCTTCCAGAAACACTTCTGGAAATATCACCTTCAGGGTCGAAGGAGCCTCACCGGCAATTTTAGCCACTTCTGACCAGTAATCCGGCTGTGAAGTATACTGGTCACAGGCCACTACCGACCACTTGTGTAGATCCACATCTTTAGCGGGTAAAAGTATTTCAGGTACCTGTAAACCAATTTTATCAAAATTCATGTTTTTCTCCGTTTTCCGGGCAATTACCGATCATTCTTGCGGGTCAGTCGTGCCAGTGCTTCGTTGTATTTTTCAGTAGTATTTTTTACCACATCATCCGGCAGTTCCGGACCGGGGGAGGTTTTATCCCAGTCCAGAGATTCCAGATAATCCCGCACATATTGTTTATCAAAGCTCTGTGGACTGCTGCCGGGCTGATAAGCCTCCGCCAGCCAGAAGCGGGATGAGTCCGGGGTCAGCGCTTCATCAATTAAGGTCAGGCGGTTGTCTGCATCCACGCCAAACTCAAATTTGGTATCGGCAATAATAATGCCTCGGGGCAGTGCGTATGCCGCCGCTTCAGTATACAGTTTTAAACTGACATCTCGGATCTGAGCCGCCAGTTCTTCGCCTATTATTTTTACTGTGGCATCATAGTCTATATTCTCATCATGTTCGCCCACGGCAGCTTTACTGGAGGGTGTATAAATAGCCTGCGGCAGTTTATCCGCCAGCTGTAATCCTTCAGGCAGTTTAATACCGCAAATAGCGCCACTGGCCTGATAGTCTTTCCAGCCGGAACCGATAATATAACCACGCGCAATCGCTTCCACAGGCAGTGCTTTGAGTTTTTTGACCACCATGGCTCGACCTTCCACCAGTGCCCGTTCTGCCGCGTCGGGTATCGCCTGTTCCAGGGTCATATCAGACACCTGATTAGCAATAGCGTCTTTAAAAAAATGAAACCAGAAACTGGACACCTGGGTCAGTATGGTTCCCTTGCCGGGAATGGCAGTGGGCAAAATAACATCAAAGGCCGATAGTCTATCCGTGGTGACAATCAGCATATGCTCATCACCTACCGCATAAATATCCCTAACCTTACCGCGATGGAGCAGAGGCAGGCTTTTTAAATCAGTATCATAAAGTACAGGAACCATTGTTTTTCCAGATTAAGTTTTCCAGCATATTAAAATTAAGTTAGTGATTATAAAACATTGCCTGATAAAATGCAGGTTGAATACTGCTGAACCAGCAATTCTCGCTGAATCAATTTAAAATTGAACATTTCCTATAAAATGGATTTTTTTAACTATAGGGCTCTTTTGATACCCTGCCTGTTTTTTTTGCTCTGAATGACAGGCACGGGTCAAGCTACA
>JALVAL010000045.1 GCA_027011205.1 Gammaproteobacteria bacterium | reverse complement strand
ATCAGTATGTTTTAGTTTCTTATTTATCACCGGTATCAGTGACCTCCTGGAAGCGCAGTTTACGGGTAATGCTCGGGGGTAGAAAATCCAGCCAGGAAACAACCCCCTTAAGTGAGATAAAAACTTATTTTGATCAGGCCGGTTATGAACTGGTCAGAGATTTTGCGCAGACACCTGTTCTGCACACTCTACATCTGGCTGTGTTTAAACCCAAAGCCGGCTAATAGCGTGTATGTTTAATTTTCTATTCTCAAAAACACTACAGTGGCATATTGTGCCTGAATATCAGGGTACAAAAACGGCTGACCTGTTGAAGGATTTTAATGAGGTCTATAATTTTGAGGGAGAATATATCGAAGGTAAGGTGTTTAAGATCCATCTGGATAATAAACACTATTATCTAAAAAAATACGCCCGTTTCAAACGGCTATTACCCCGCTTTATCAGTTTTAGTAAAGTTAAAATGGAGTGGAAAAATTTACTCTGGTTTAAAAAAATTGGTGTGCCAACTGCCCGCGTGGTTGCCTATGGCGAAGAACGAAAAGGGATTGTGGTTCAGCGGGGTATTTTGATTACAGAAGAGCTGGAAAACTGTTTTGATCTGGCACATATTGCCAACAAAATGCCTGAACTGTTAAAGCAGAAAAAGTGGTTGTCTCAGGTCAGTCATCAGCTGGCAGAGATCACTCAGAAACTGCATGCTCATCACTTTGCTCATAATGACCTCAAGTGGCGTAATATAATGGTGGATACTCATTCAGAATCGCCGCAGATTTATCTGATAGATTGTCCTGCGGGTATGAAATGGTATAAACCTTTTTTAGTGTATCGTATTATCAAGGATCTGGCCTGTCTGGATAAACGGGCTAAATACGAATTAAGCAGAACACAGAGGCTGGCATTTTACAAAGACTATGCACAATGTGAAAAGCTTGATAAGCAACATAAAAAACAGATCCGGAATATTTTAAAGTTTTTTCATGAGCGCGAATAAAACCGACGGACGTCAGTCAATAGCACTTAAACCCTCATTACTTTTTCAAATGGGGAGGACAATACCTGTACCATTTCAGATAGCTGCTACAGCGGAAGATAAACAGGAAAAAACCTCGTTTAATTGTACCGATATATTAAGACTGCTTCCCCAAAGGCGTATCGTCTGTAAAACAGACTATCAGAACGAGCCTGCTGTAGTAAAAATTTTCTTTCAGCCAGATAAAGCTCAACGAGATTATCTTGATGAATTGCAGGGCCATGAACGCTTATTAAAATCAATGCTTCTAACACCAGAAGTATTATCTTATGGCAGGCTCGAGGGGGATGATTCCAGTCATAAGGGCTGGTATGTTTTATATGCATATATTGATACAGCTTTTTCTCTGCAGGATGGCGTTGCTTTAAAACCCGATATACAATCCGGGCTTTATCTAAAACAAGTATTAGAGCTTATAGCAAAGATGCATAATGCTCATGTTCAGCAGATAGATCTGCATCTGAATAATTTTCTGATAGACCGGCAGCACAATAAAATTTATACCATTGACTGTGGTGATGTCTCTGATTTAAATACTGCTCACGCACAATTATCCACCCAGATACATAAAAATCTGGCCGATATATTATCCCAGATGCCGATTATATACGATCAGTTTACGAATGAGTTTGTTGAGCTATATCAGCAGCATTTAGAACTTGATATCACGATCAGTAAAGAACGGATACATCGCTCCATGCAGCAATGGCGGTACTGGCGGATTCGAAAGTTTTTAAAAAAAGCATCCAGAAACTGTACAGAGTTTCGCTATGTAAAAACCTGGACACTTATGAAAGCCTTTCACAGGGATTATTCCAGCAGCCTGTGGCTAAGTTTATATGCCAGACTGAATGAACGGGTTGAACACTCCAGACGTTTAAAAGATGGTAATACTGCAACGGTTGCACTGACTGAATGTGCTGAGCGGAAAGTGGTCATTAAGCGGTATAATATTAAAAGTTTTCGTCATCTCTTAAGCCGTTTCTGGCGGCCTTCACGAGCCTGGAAAACCTGGCAGAATGCACATCAGCTTGGTGTGTTAGGTATAAAAACGCCTAAGCCTATTGCCGTCGTTGAACAGCGTTTCGGCTGGTTTCGAAGCAGAGCTTTTTATGTCAGTGAATATGAACCGGCTGCGGATGCTCTGTCAGAACTTGCTCAGCTGGAAACACTATCCAATGCCTGTGTTGAAGATTTTGAGCAATTATTTTGTGCAATGATTTTTTCCAGAATGTCACATGGTGATCTAAAAGCCAATAATATATTAATGACCGGGCAGGGACTGACTTTAATAGACCTGGATGCCATGACTTTTCACAAGCAATCAGCTTCTTTTAAACGAGCGTTTAGCAGAGATTTAAAACGGTTTATGAAAAACTGGTCTGTGGACAGTAAAGTATATAGTCAATTTGAAGAATTGATATCTCGACTGCCATTATAAAGTTAATATCAGATTTATGTCGAAATAAACCATGTGTTTTTCTATAATATCCCTGGTTGAACTGGCAGAATTGATATTATGACACTCGATCCCACCCCATCATTATTAGAAAACTTATACTGGATAACATTACTCGCCGTTATTGTTTCCTCCGCTTCGGGTGTTCTTAAAGCCGGTTTTAAACAGTTTGATTTATATGGTGTTATTATTATTGCCGTCGCTACCGGTTTAGGCGGCGGTTCATTGCGCGATATGCTGCTTGATCGGGATGTGTTCTGGGTCCATGATCAAAGTTTTTTATCGCTTCACTGGGCAGCGCTGCGGCTATCTTTGTGGCTGCCAGATTAATGGCAGCCTCTCCCCGATATTTTTTAGTGGCAGATGCTGCGGGCGGGTCTGGCTACCTTTGGGGTGGCTGGGACATTGGTGTCACTTATGGTAGGCGTGCCTCCACTTATTGCCAGTTTTATGGGCGTAATGACCGGAACAATGGGGGGTATTTTTCGTGATGTGTTATGTAATGAAACCCCCGTGGTGTTTTTAAGTCCGCTTTATGCCACCGTATCCTGGCTGGGTTCCCTGCTATTTATCGGACTGATTTATTTTGATCAGGATATCACCTTTTCAGCCATTATTTCCGGACTGAGTATCTTTATCTCTCGCCTGCTGGCGATATATTATAATATCAGCCTGCCCAGATTTCGCTTTAAGTCTTAACCTGTTGTAATACTGTGTTATTATAAGCCCATTTTCAGGAACGACCATCAGGTAAATTGTGACTAAACAGGAACAATCGGGATTACAGGTTTATATCCGCTTATTGACTTATATGAAGCCATACTGGCAATTATTTGTCCTGAGTATAATTGGTTATGTCCTGTATTCCAGTTCTCAACCCCTGCTGGCTACTATGACAGGCTGGCTGGCAGATGCCGTTTATACCCGTGATCCGCAAGCGGTTTATTTAATTCCTCTGGCCTTACTGGGTATCTATCTGATGCGGGGCATCGGCAGTTTTGTGGGCAATTATTTCCTTGCCCGGGTATCTTTTTCTATTGTGCGTGAATTACGCAATGCGGTATTCGATAAACTGGTTTTTCTACCCAATCGTTTTTATGAAAAAAATACCTCCGGACATCTGATTTCCTTAATTACTTTTAATATCACTATGGTAACCCGAGCTGCAACTGATGCGATAAAAGTACTGGTTCGTGAAGGTATTGCCGTTATTGCCTTATTAAGTTATCTGTTTTATTTAAACTGGGAGTTATCCCTGGCTTTTGTAGCCGTTGCGCCTCTCATTGCTTATATTGTCAGTTTTGCCAGCAAACGCTTTAAAAAGCTGAGTAAAAAGATTCAGGTATCCATGGGTGATTTAACTCATGTCTCTTCTGAAGCTATTAATGGTTATAAAGAAGTAAAAAGCTTTGCTGGACAGGATTTTGAGAAGGCACGTTTTCATAAAGTTAACAAAAATAATTTTGCCCAAAATATGAAGTTAATTATGACTTCAGCTATTAATACCCCGGTATTACAGATGATTGTGGCATTTGCACTGGCCTCTCTGGTTTTTGTGGCACTGTCTTTTACCGGAGAAATGAAACCTGATGCCTTTATTACCTATCTCACAGCCGCCGGTTTATTACCCAAACCTATCCGCCAGCTAAGTGAAGTCAATGCCATTATTCAAAGAGGAGTGGCAGCAGCAGAAAGTATCTTTGACATTCTGGATGAAGCAGAAGAACAGGATAGTGGTACAATGAAGGTGGAGCGTGTTAAAGGTAAGCTGCAGTTTAAAAATCTGACTTTCCAGTATCCGGATACTGAAAAACAAGTATTAAAAAATATTAACCTGACTATTGAGCCAGGCCAGAGTGTGGCTTTTGTCGGACATTCGGGCAGTGGGAAATCCACTTTGGCCAATCTGGTACTGCGTTTTTATGAACTGCACAATGGTGAAATATTATTAGATGAAAAACCTTTAAATGACTATAAGTTAAGCTGTTTACGTGAACAGATTGCACTGGTAACACAACAGGTTACCCTGTTTAACGATTCAATAGAAAAAAATATTGCTTATGGTTCTTTAAGTCACTCCAGTCGGGAACAGGTGGTACAGGCTGCTACTTTAGCTCATGCCATGGAGTTTATAAATGAACAGGAGCAGGGACTGGATACCCAGGTTGGAGAAGATGGTACCTTATTATCCGGTGGTCAGAGGCAAAGACTGGCCATTGCCAGGGCTTTATTAAAAGATGCCCCTATTCTGATTCTTGATGAAGCCACTTCCGCGCTGGATACCGAGTCAGAACGAAAGATTCAGGATGCACTGGAAAATGTCACGAAAGATCGTACTACTATTGTTATTGCGCACCGCCTGTCTACGATAGAAAGTGTGGATAAAATTGTAGTAATGGATCATGGTGAGATTGTTGAGCAGGGCAGCCATGATGAACTGATGGCTAAAGGTGGTTACTATAAACAGTTACATAGCCAGCAGTTTAATGATTAATCCGCTGACTTAAAGCCTTTAATTTTCGGGCTAAGCTGCTGTTGCTTAAATCCTCACCGTAGCTGAGGTAAGCATCAATTAAAATATTAAATTCATCTCTGCTGCCTGCAGGTCTTCTGCGAATCACCCGGGATAAATCATTAAAACTCAGACGGTTTTTAAAAGGCAGCCATTTTAATTTTTCCAGATCAATTAAACGTACATCTACTTCATTATCTGAGTAACGGGTAAAGAAATGTTTAGGAAATAATGCCCCGTGACGATAGTTGGCATTATGCATTAAGCGCACGGTCTGGCCGGCAGTCTGCATAATTTTTTGGATGGTATCCGCAGGGGGTAATTTCTGCAGTTCAAATAATTCTTCAAAACTGATATAGCCTTCCAGTGAACGGGTAATTAAGATACTCTGGGCATTACCCTTAACAAGTCGTTCGCCATAATAAAGTGGTTCAATAGTCGGCACGGACTTTTGTTGTAAGCGTAAAATATTAAAATATTCGCGGCGAAAAGTGGGTACACCTTTAATAGGATGCAATAGTGTTTTATGGTTATGATTTTCCTGACGTTTAATAAAAACCGGTATTGCCTCACCCTTATCATCTGTTAATGAGTATTTAATAACACCACTCCAGCCATTACGCCGCTGATTTGGTTCTTCAAACCATTCGGATTCCAGTTCCCAGAGTTCAGAAAAAGTAGCCAGCTTATTGTTGGCAAATAGCTGTTCGGTTTCTTTATTTTGAAAAAGGTGATATTTCATGAAATTATTTTATTGTGGGTTCAGGCTGCTATTGTACCGTTATTTCAGTTTTAATAAAGTTTGGCTTCATTCTCTGGACGCTTTTTAAAACGTTTATAAATCCATTGATATTGAGCCGGTAACTCAAGGACACATTTTTCAATGGCTCGGTTCAGTGCAGTAGCCGAAATTACCGGGTCTTTATTAAGTATGTCCTCACTGTTTACGGCATGGATATGAGTAATAAAGCCTTGTCCCCATGGCAGACGTTCTGCATAGGCAATCACAATCCCGGCATTACTGCGGCCTGCCAGCTTGTTTATCAGCGTCATAGTATTGGCTTCAGTGCCGAAAAAAGGGGCGAAGATACCGCTGTTGCCCGGATCCTGATCCGGCAGGATACCGGCCATTTCACCTTTTTTTAAACAGCTGAATATCATTTTTACACCGGATGCAGAGGTGGGTGCCAGAGTATTTCCCAGACGCTTACGGGCCGTTTTTAAAAAACGGTCAAAATCTTCCATTCGGGGAGGACGATATAAACTGGTCATGGGAGCAATACTTTGTGCCAGCATACCCAGAAATTCCCACTGACCCAGATGAGGTGTTAAAGCAATAACGCCTCTACCCTGGGACAGAATTTTTTCGATATGGTCACGTCCAGTAACACCTTTATCCAGTTTCCATAAACGCTCAACCGGCCAGAACCACATGGCACCCATTTCCAGCAGTGTTTTACTGCTTTCAATCATGCTTTGATGTAATAATTTCTGGCGTTGTCTGGCAGGCAGATCAGGAAAACATAATTGCAGATTTTTTGCAGCAATACGGCGAGGTTTATTTGGCAGCCAGGTCATTAACGAACCCGTAATAATGCCCAGTCCATGAATAACCGGTAACGGCAACCAGGAAAGTACTCTCAGACTGTTGATTAACAGGGTGCTTTTATTCATTAATGATCGTTGTAATAATAGTTATGCTTAAAATCTATATTTTAGGATAAATGAGATAAAATTTATTTCTTATTTCTTATTTCTTATTTCTTTTAGCCCTTCTGGGCTTTTTGCTATAAAGTTTGGGTTCACCTTCAGGACGGGTTTTAAAACGACGGTGTACCCACAGGTATTGTTCGGGTGCTTCCTGGATAAACTGTTCTATGACCTGATTAGTTCGCAGGGTATCTTCTTCGAGTGTAGCGCCGGGAAAATTGTCCAGGGGGGCTAAAAATTTGACAAGGTAACCCTGAGCATTATCCAGTCTGCGGGAAATATAAGGTATAACGGGCGCCTTGGTCACTTTGGCCATACGTGAAGCAACAGTCTGACTGGCCGTCTGGATACCAAAAAACGGGACGAAGACACTATTCTCAATACCGGCGTCCTGATCAACGGCAATCCACATTAAGTGATTTTGTTTGACATAGCGGAATGTCGTCCGTATTTCATCACGGCCAAAAACCCGATCCATACACTTATTTCGGGCTTTGAAAGTCATGTGATCAAAAATTGGATTTCTTAATTTCTGGTAACTGACGGCCAGTTTATGGTCTATGGTAAAAATACGACCGGCTAGTTCAGTGGTGGTAAAATGGGCACCAAGCAAAATAGCTCCAGTTTTTTCATTTAGAGCCTTTTCTACGTGCTCATAACCTTCAATGGTCAGCATTTTTCTGAGTCTTTTATCTTTACCCCACCAGGCCAGTGCGGTTTCCGCGATACTGATCCCCAGAGAGTGAAAGTGATCACGGACTAATTGCTGCTGTTCAGTAGCAGAAAGTTCAGGAAAACAGAGCTGAATATTGGTCTGTACAATTTTACGTCGCCAGGGAGATAATTTTGCAAATAGGTCACCCAGGCGGCGGCCTGCAAAAAGCTGTAGACGGTAAGGTAGCAGAGCCAGAATTCTCATGCTTCCCAGACCCAGCCAGGAAGGCCAGTATTTGGGTGCGAGATAGTTCTGCCAGGAAAAATCTTGGGTACTCATAATTATTATTGTTTTTGTAAACTGGATCGTTGATTGTACAATAGTACGCTTAAGTTTTGCTGATATGATACCATAGAGCGAATGATTTAATATCGTAAAAAAATTATTAAAAAGACTGTCTAGATGCAAATAATAATCCCTGATTTTTCTCAGGCCAAAATCCTCGTAGTGGGGGATTTAATGCTGGATCGATACTGGCATGGGCCCACTTCCCGTATTTCTCCAGAAGCCCCGGTACCGGTGGTTAAAATTGAAGAGTCTGAAGAACGTGCTGGTGGTGCCGGTAATGTGGCTCTTAATATAGCGGCTTTAAACGGTAATCCGGCGTTGGTAGGTTTAACGGGACAGGATGAGCCGGCTAGAATACTTAAACAACGGCTGACTCATCAGGGTGTGGACTGTCAGTTTGTGGCGCTGGAAAACTGTACTACCATAACCAAGTTGCGTATTTTAAGTCGTCATCAGCAGTTAATCAGACTGGATTTTGAAGATGGTTTTCACCCGGACAGCTGTCAGTCTTTGTTACAGGCTTATCGTCAGCAGTTAGCGGCTTATGATGTAGTGCTATTTTCGGATTATCAGAAAGGCACTTTACGTGAGTTACCGGAACTGATTGCTCTGGCCAGAGCTCAGGATAAACAGATTATAATTGATCCCAAGGGTACGGATTTTTCCATTTATCGAGGAGCCACTTTATTAACTCCCAATCTGTCCGAGTTTGAAGCCATTGCCGGTCGTTGTGAAAATGATGAACAACTGGTGGAAAAAGCAGAACAACTACGTCGGCAACTGGAGCTGGATGCCCTGTTGATTACCCGCAGTGAAAAAGGCATGACGCTGGTGCAGGCAGATAAGGCGGCGGTACATTTGCCTACCCGGGCGCGGGAAGTTTTTGATGTGACCGGTGCGGGTGATACGGTTATTGCTACTCTGGCGGCCTCCGTTGCTTCCGGTCTTTCTCTGGTGGATGCCACAAAACTGGCCAATCTGGCTGCCAGTGTAGTGGTGGGTAAAGTTGGGACGGCTACTGTGACTGTCCATGAGCTGCGTACAGCCATGCGTCAGTTAAGTGATGTGGAACAGGGTATTGTTGCAGAGGAACGATTAATTGAGCTGGTCAGAGATGCTAAAAATCATGGTGAAAAAGTCATTATGACCAATGGCTGTTTTGATATTCTACATGCGGGGCATGTGACCTATCTGGAACAGGCAAAAAGTCTGGGTGATCGTCTGGTGGTCGCAGTTAATGATGATGATTCAGTAAAACGTATTAAAGGGCCGGAGCGTCCGGTGAATACCATGAACCGGCGTATGCAGGTACTCGCCGGACTGAGTTGTGTGGACTGGGTGGTGCCTTTTTATGAGGATACCCCAACTCGCCTGATTTGTGATGTTTCCCCCTCAGTACTGGTTAAAGGCGGTGATAATAATCCCGATGATATTCCTGGCGGTGACTGTGTGCGTGAACAGGGCGGGGAAGTACTGGTTATGGAATATGTGGACAATTGCTCCACAACCGGACTGATACGTTCTATCCGTGCGGCAGATGATTCGGTAGAAAATAAAGATGCTGAATAAGTGTTGTGTATATATGCCCGGATACTCTTACTGTGTTCAGGTTTTAGTGAGTATAATGTTAACAGGCAAAGTTTTTAGATGAGTCATCAGTCTGTTGATATCGCCATTATCGGCGGCGGAATAGCAGGCCTGTGGACGCTTGCACGTTTAATAAAAGAAGGTTATCAGGCCGTTTTGCTGGAGGCCGACAGTCTGGGCTGTGTGCAGACCGGCGCTTCTCAGGGAATTATTCACGGCGGCACCAAATACGCTCTGACCGGTAAACTGACTCATTCGGCTCAATCCATTCAGGCCATGCCACAGCGCTGGAAGGCCTGTCTGGAAGGTAATGGGGAAGTGGATCTCAGTGGTGCATATAAATTATCTGAGCATCAATATCTCTGGTCTAATAAAAACATTGCCTCTCGTCTAACCGGCTTTTTTGCCAGTAAGGTGATGAGCAGTCGTATGGGGCATCTTAAACCATCCGAATATATGCTTCCCTTTAATCATCCCGGATTTCAGGGTGAAGTGTACCAGCTAGATGAGCCGGTACTGGATATTAAAAGTGTACTGGAAGCTATTAGAGTGCAGTATGCTGAGCGCATTATTCAGATGCAGGTCAGTGATATTCAGCCTGATAGTGGCGGATACCGGCTGGAATCCACAGCGGATAATATAAAACTATGTGCGGCTACTTTAATTTTAACCGCCGGTGCGGGTAATAAACGATTACTGGAAATACTGGGACAGGAGCAGCCTCAACAGCAGTTGCGGCCGTTATTTATGCCCATGTTAAAAGCCAGTAAATCGGTATTGCCTGAAATTTATGCTCATTGTCTGGGGGCTAGTGCGTTACCAAAGATGACGATTACCTCCCATCCTCTGGATAATAATCAAATGGTCTGGTATCTGGGCGGAGAAATTGCCGAGCAGGGGGTGGGCAGAACCGATGTAGAGCAAATACAGGCTGCCAAAGCAGAACTGCAGAAACTGATGCCCTGGATGGATTTCTCATCCTGTGAATGGTCGGTACTGGCCATTGACCGGGCAGAACCTGAAATACCTGACGGCAGTCGACCAGCAGAACCCGAAGTCTTCAGACACAATAATATTATTACTGCCTGGCCGGTTAAACTGGCAATGGCTCCGATTATGGCGGATAAAGTACTGGCACAAGTACAACAGCTGGGAGTGGCACTAAACGCCCGGGATACTGCCTGGCAGGTAGAAATGAAAAATAAATCGGTTCAGGTCGATACCGCACAATTACCCTGGGAAAAAGTACAGCACTGGTTAAAATGAATTGATGAAATTAAGAGAACTGGGACAAACAGGCATACCGATCAGCCCTTTAGGCCTTGGCACGGTTAAATTTGGTCGGGATCAGCAGGTAAAATATCCCTGGAAATTTAAAATACCCGATGATCAGGCAGTGCGAGAGTTACTTTCACTGAGTCGGGATCTGGGGATCAATCTGCTTGATACCGCCCCTGCTTATGGCAATAGTGAAGAACGTCTGGGACAGTTATTAAGCAATCGTCAGCAATGGGTGATTGTTTCTAAAGTCGGTGAAGCCTTTGAAAATGGACAGTCTCATTTTGACTTTTCTGCTGCGGCCACACGAACGACTATTGAGAACAGTTTAAGAAAACTGAAGACTGATTATCTGGATGTGGTGCTGGTGCATTCAGATGGTAATGATCAACGATTAATTGAGCAGGAAGATGCGCTAGAAACGCTGATGAAGTTAAAGCAGGAGGGGCTTATCCGGGCAGTAGGTCTGTCTACTAAAACCACGGATGGTGGTTTATGGACAGTTGAGCATGCTGATCTGGTGATGGCCACCAGAAATACCTCTGATCACACCGATGATCCGGTGCTGGACAGGGCGCTGGAACTCAATAAAGGGGTGGTTATTAAAAAGGGGCTGCAAAGCGGCCATGCTGACAGTCAGGTGGGTGGTGCCGGCATTGATGAAGCGATTCGTTATGTCTTTTCCCATCCAGCGGTTAGTTGTCTGATTGCCGGTACGATTAACCCTGAGCACCTAAAAGAAAATGCTCAGCTTGTGGCGCAACTGACGGATTAAGTTATGCCGCTTTTTTTATACACCGCCTTATACTATCTGCTGACCCCGCTGCTGTTTATTCGATTAATCATTAAACATCGCAAAAGCAGAGCGTATAAAAATGTCCGTCAGCCCTTACGTTTGTCTGAACGGCTGGGTATTTTTAAGACCCCGGACTTTACACTTGCACAGGCACCTATATGGATCCACACTGTGTCCGTAGGTGAATTTATTGCAGCTACCCCCTTAATTTACCGTTTAATGGCGCAGTATCCCAGTACACCTCTGGTCATTACCTGCACTACCACTACCGGCTCGGCACAAATTATTAAAACCCTTGCAGACGATATTCAACCAGGCAGGGTTTTTCACTGTTATTTACCTTATGATTTACCCGGTTCTATAAAGCGCTTTTTTAAGCGGATTAAACCGTCAAAGGCCTTAATAATGGAAACGGAAATATGGCCTAATCTACTTAATATCTGTGCGCAGAAACAATTGCCGATCTGGTTATTAAATGCCCGAATGTCTGCTCGTTCTGCCAGGGGCTATGCTCGTTTTAAACGTCTGACAGAGCAGGCATTACAGCAGTTTACCGGTATTGCCGCACAGGATGTTCTGGATGCCGGTCGTTTAAAAGAACTGGGTGCCAGAGAGGATACGCTGCATATTACCGGCAGTATAAAATTTGACCTTGAAGTGGCAGATCAGGATATTGAACAGGGACAAAATTTAAGACAGCAGTTTAACTGGCAGAATAAAAAAGTATTAATAGCAGCCAGTACTCATCAGGATGAAGATGAACTGATGTTGAGTATTTATCAGACGCTTAAAGTCAGCTTTCCCGAATTAGTGATGATCATAGTACCCCGTCATCCGGAACGCTTTGAAAGTGTATTTCAGATGCTTAAGCAAACCGATAAAGCATTAACTATTGCTAAACGTTCAACACTGAAAACATCTGTTTCAGATGATGTAGATATTCTTGTAGGGGATACTATGGGAGAAATGATGTGTTATTTTTCCTGTGCTGATCTGGTCTTTATGGGGGGGACAATGGTGCCTGTAGGCGGTCATAATATTCTGGAACCTGCAGCCCTGGGGTTAGCCATTGTTTACGGTCCGCATATTTTTAATTTCTATGCCATTAATGAGCTTTTTTTACAATATCAGGCGGCCAGCCAGGTACAGGATAAATTTGAACTGGAAGCCGTGCTGCGGGAGTTATTGCACAATCCTCAGATGGCTGAGGAGATGGGGCAGCGAGCCAGGCAGTTAATCAGGCAGAATGCCGGGGCGCTGGATAAAATAATGGCTTTGATCAAGTGATATCTATGAGATGGCGTACAGGCATCTGTTCGGGGGCAGGCTATTGACAGCAATGATTTTTTAAATTGCCGGAAAGCCAGTTGCCTTTTAATCAGGAAATGCAGGGGGCTGATAAGAAATGACCTGATTACGGCCATTATTTTTGGCTTCATAAAGTGCCTGATCGGCTTTTTTTATCCACTCAGAGGCCTGGTCGGTTGGAGAAAGTTCAGCAATACCAATAGAAATGGTTAGAAACTGCTCTCGAATTAAACGACTGGTAGAGACCGTTTCTTTTAAATCTTCGGCAATAAACCCCGCTTTTTGTAAAGAGGCTTGAATGAGAATAACAAATTCCTCACCACCATAACGGTAAATGGGAATACTTAAGCAGCAAACTCTCTGAATCATTGTTGCCAGCCGTTTTAATGCCAGATCTCCCGCTTGATGACCGAATTGATCGTTTAAAGATTTAAAATGGTCAATATCCAGAATCATCAGGCATTGTGGTTTTTCAGGTGCATAGCTGAGGACGATTTGTGCTATTTTTTTATCCAGAGCCCGACGATTTCCCACCTGAGTTAAATCATCAAGCTCAGTCAGGTTCTGCAGGCTCCGGTTATCGGATTTCAAGCGGGAAGAAAACTGAGCCGTTAAAATAATAGTTATAAGGTAAGTGAATACAAAGGAAATAAAAGCATAGTTGGAAATGTTTAACGGGCTTAGAAATATCCCCGCTAACAAGACAAAGTTCATTATTAACGCCTGATTACTTCGCAACAGAAAATGCATGGAAATAGCGGCAGGAAAAGCCCAGAATAAGATATCCTTACCGGTAATATTTAAAATATAGAGAGTAATGATGATGTAAAAACTGCTGAACAGCCAGGCAAAGTATGAAATTTTTGAACAGCTTTTGGCTATCTGCCCAAAAAAAAGCAGCACTAGAATAATGAGGATATCTGCAACACCATGAGCATAATCGCCCTGATAAAACCGCCATAGAGTAAAAGGAAAAACAGCCAGAGCAACAATATAGGATTGAAAAGTCATAAAGACTCTTCGCGCTTCAATATTGTCCTGCTTAAAATAATAGTCTAAAAAATCTTTCAGGTTCATTAAAAATCGCAGCTATTATTAAATGGTAGTGGAGTCGTTATCTGAAAATATAAGGATGCAGCATAAATTTCTGCCAGACAGGGTAAATTATGCCGGGGAATTACTGTAATATTTAAACCTTTTGTATTTAATATACAAGGTTGAATATCTGTATTTTCATTATATG
>JALVAL010000044.1 GCA_027011205.1 Gammaproteobacteria bacterium | reverse complement strand
TGAAAATCATCTACAATAATAACAAATAAAACTGAATCTTCCCTGTTAAAATAAAAATTATTATAAATAATAATACAACTGGGAACCTTTGTTCTAATTTCCATGTCCTGTTAAATGGTCGTTCAAATTAATGCAATCTAAAATCTATACATTGTCAATAATTATGAATAAGAGCGGACAATACCGGATCCGTGCCATTGATCATGCTCTGCTGAGTAAACTGGGTTATATAGAATCTGAAGTCAGCCACTTGTCTCCCGAACAATTAGGGATTAAACAACAGCAAATTCAGGAGCTTATACGCTGGGTGAATAAGCCGGGTAGCAGTACCATGACACGTAAACTGGAAATTGTCGGTCAGGGTCTGCAGTGCCTGACGGTTACTGCATTTCCTGTGTGCAGTTGTTCTGATGCCTTGCAGGAGGGTGAATTAAACCTTTATCTGGTGGACGTATCACCTTTTGTACGGGTAGAAAATGCCCTTAGAAAAAGTGAAGAAAAATATCGGGAACTGGTTGAAAATGCCAATTCTATTATTTTACGATGGGACAGGCAGGGCTATATTACCTATTTTAATGAATTTGCCCAGAAAATATTTGAATACTCAGAAGAGGAAATCATTGGTCAGCATGTTATGGATACCATCGTCCCCGAAACAGAATCAACCGGACGTAACCTGTCAGCATTAATCAATGATATCTGCCGTCATCCTGAAAATTATGAAAATAATATAAATGAAAACTGTACTCGCACGGGTAAACGATTGTGGATTAACTGGACCAATAAAAGCCTTTATGATGAGAATAATGAAGTGGTTGGCGTGCTTAGTATCGGCAGTGATATTACCCGCCAAAGAGAAATAGAGGATGAATTAAGGCATCGTCATAAAATGGATGCTATAGGTCAGCTAGCCGGAGGTATGGCTCATGATTTTAATAATATGCTGCATGGTCTGATGGGCTTTGCAGAAATTCTGGAATGTAAACTGGAAGATAAGCAGCTTAAATTCTATGCTCGGAAAATTATTAATATTGCCCGTCAGTCCGCAGATTTAACCAATCAGTTACTGGCTTTTGCCCGTAAAGGTCAATACCATATGGTGGCAGTGGATCTGAACAGTGTTATTCTGGATCTGGTCGGTATGCTGAAGCATATGCTGGACAAGAGAATAGTTATTAAAACTTCGCTCGATACGACACAATGCAATACTGCCGGAGATCCCACCCAGATACAGAACTGCCTGCTTAATTTGTCTTTAAATGCTAAAGATGCCATGCCTGATGGCGGAGTATTAAATATTAGCAGTAAAAGTATAACTATGGACACAGTACAGCTTGAGCGGCAGAAATTAAGCCTGGAGCCGGGTAACTATATACGTATTGATGTGTGTGATTCTGGAGTGGGTATTAGTGAGGAAGTAAAAAACCACCTGTTTGAACCTTTTTATACCACCAAGGCTCATGGTGAAGGTACGGGGATGGGGCTGGCGGCAGTTTACGGCACTTTGATAAATCATGGCGGCGGCATTGTTGTGGACACTGAGGAAGGTAAGGGCAGTTGTTTTTCTCTGTTTTTCCCCAAATGCCTGCAGCAGCCGGAAGCAGAACAGGAGAGCCTGAATTTATATGGTGACAAAAAACATATTTTGCTGGTGGATGATGAAGAAATTATCCGTATGTATACCAAAATCCTGTTTGAAGAAAATGACTATCTGGTACATACCTGCGAGGATGGTTTTCAGGCTCTGGACTACTATGAGCAGCATGGTGATGATATCGATCTGGTTATTCTGGATATGATGATGCCTGAAATGGCCGGTGCAGAAACCTTTAAAAACTTAAAACAAATGGATCCTGAAGTAAACGTTATTATTGCATCGGGTTATGGCATGGATACAGAAATCCAGTCATTACTTGATGACGGGGTGATTGACTTTGTTCAAAAACCATTTACTCTGGAACAATTGTCTAAAATAATGCAGCAGATAAAAAACTCATGTCAGTAAAATTAAACCAGTATGTCCGTGTTGTTAGTACTATTATTATATGGCTGTTGTTTCTATGTCCGGCTTATGCTCAGCAGAAAATACCGGATAAATTATGGCAGGCCTATCTCAGCAAAGGGACAGATTATCAGCCCAGAACCGAACATTTTAATGCCGATGGTACACCTGAATTTGTCAATCGTCTGATCCTGGAAGAATCACCTTATCTTATTCAGCATGCCCATAATCCTGTGCACTGGTACGCCTGGGGCAAAGACGCATTTGAGCGGGCAAAACGGGAAAATAAGCCCATTTTTATTTCCATTGGTTATTCAACCTGTCACTGGTGCCATGTTATGGAGCGTGAAAGCTTTGACAATAAAAAGCTGGCAGACTATCTGAATCAGCATTATATAGCCATTAAAGTTGATCGGGAACGGCGTCCTGATGTCGATAAAATTTATATGACAGCGGCTATGCTGCTCAACGGCAGTGGCGGCTGGCCACTGTCATCTATATTAACCCCCGAAGGAAAACCGTTTTTTCTGGCTACCTATATGCCTCGGGATACCTTTCTGGAACTATTGCAGAAAGCACAGCAGTTGTGGCAAGACGACGAAGCACAATTGCGCACCATGGCCGATAAAATCTCTGCCGCAGTACAGAACCGTCAGCAGGGTCTTCTGCAGGCTGAACACATTGGTCAGGAAAGGGTACAGATTGCCGTTATTAAGCTGTTAAGCCGTTTTGATGAGCTGCAGGGTGGTTTTTCACAGGCGCCCAAGTTTCCTAATGAAACCTCCCTGCTTTTGCTTGAGGATGTCACGGTACGGGACCAGGACAAAGAAGTGTTTGATGCTCTGAGACTGACCCTGGATATGATGGCTCAGGGGGGAATTTATGATCAGGTTGGCGGTGGTTTTCACCGTTATTCCACAGATAATGCGTGGCTGGTACCGCATTTTGAAAAAATGCTTTATAACCAGGCGCTGCTGTCCCGGGTTTATCTGCAAATGTACGCTATTAGTCAGGAGCAAAAGGATCGCAGGATTGTTACTCAGACACTGGATTTTGTGCTGCGGGATATGAAAGATCAGAATGGCGCATTCTTTTCTGCCAGTGATGCGGATAGTAATGGCAAGGAGGGACAATATTATCTCTGGACGCAGGCAGAACTAAAAGCCGTATTGCCGGCAAAACTGTATCCACTGGCCATATCTTTATACGCTGTGACCAGGGATGGCAATTTCAGTGAACCAGCAGCGGGCGGAGGTTTGAATACCCGGAGCAGCGGCGAAAATATATTACATTTACCTCATTCTCTGGCGCAGTATGCTCAACAGCATCAACTGCAGCTCTCTGACCTGTACCGCGATGTGGATCGTATTCGACAGATATTATCTCAGCACCGTCAGAACCGTATAGCACCCTCTATTGACAGAAAAATTATCACTGCCTGGAATGGTATGATGATCATCAGTCTGGCTAAAGCGGGCAGACAGCTGCAAAATTCAGCCTATCTGGATGCAGCTGTTAAGGCAGGGCAATATCTATGGCAGGTTCATTATCAGCAGGACGGACAGCAGCAACGACTCTGGCGGGCCAGCCTTAACTCAAAACCTTCTGTGGCAGCCACTCAGGCGGATTATGCCTGGCTGGCTCAGGCGTTTGTTGCCTTATACGATGCCACTGGTCAGAAGCAGTGGCTGCAGCGAGCCAGAGAACTGGCGCAGACAATGGTAACCTTGTTCTGGGATAAACAGGAAGGCAATTTTTATCTCAGTCAGGAGGCTGATCCGCAGACAACATCTGATACTGATACAGACCATGGGCTGCTGTTTAATCGTCCCAAAGATATTTATGATGGTGCGCTGCCTTCAGCCAATGCTGCCGCCCTTGAACTTTTAAGCCAGTTATATTACCGCACCGGAGAGGATTTTTTTCACAGCAGGGCCATGGCGCTGGTTTCATCTCTGTCGGCACTGGTTAAAACCTCTCCATCGGCCTTCAGCTATTTTTTAATGGCTGTAAATGAGTTAAATTTCGGTGAACTCAGTTATGCGGATAAGGGCTCAGTCATTTATGGTGCCAAAGGGCATATACGTTTAAGGCCTGCAGTTATGAGTCGAACCCGGCAAGGTAAAAAGACACTTATTGAGCTGGCATTGCACGTTCAAATAGATAAAAAATGGCATATTAACAGTCATTATCCTCTGGAAAAAGATCTTCAGCCAACCTCTGTCAGTCTGAAACAATTAGAGTCTGAGCGCTGGAAAATTATCAGCGCAGAATATCCGCAGGGCGAAAAAATCCAACTGGATTTAAATGCTGAGCTGAATAATAAACCACTTTCACTTTATCAGGGCAACATGGTTATTAAGCTGCAGCTGGCATCCCTGTTGGTAGAAAAAAACCATTCAATTGGTGAGAAATTGCCGTTGATACCGGTGCAGATTCAATATCAAAGCTGTAATGATAAAATTTGTCTGGCTCCTGAGCAGCAATTATATTATTTGCACCCTTGATCCTTGTATATTTAATATACAAGGTTGATTGTGCGCAAAAATGGTAAATGGCGCAAAAATTGCATTTTTTAACTTACCATGGATAAAAAAACCCGACAATTTATTAAATCTTTGACACTGGTTCTGATCTCACTCAGTTTTTATCTGCCTGCTGCTTTTGCGCTGGAGCGTGAATATGTGGTGCGTCTGGCAGATGCCAAATGGCAGACCAGCGGCAAAAAAAACTATCAGTGTGTACTCTGGCAGACCAAACCGTATTATGGTGAAGGCAAGTTTATGCATAAATCCGGGCATCAGGTGGTATTTAATTTATACAGCAATACACCGGTTATGAGTGATGCCAAAGTCATTGTTCAGTCTGAACCGCCTCCCTGGCGACATGATGATACGGTGTTTGAAATAGCCAAAATGGACTTTCAAAGAGGTCATAACCCGCTTACAGTTAAACACCCCTATGCATCCAGAATGCTGCAGCAGATTGAAAACGGCATGTCTCCGGTAATAATTTACCGGGATCTGGCCGATGGCAGAGATATTATTGCAGTGATGCTTTCCCCGGTTAATTTCCGCAAAGTGCTGGCTGAATATCGAGCGTGTGAAAAGACTCTGATGGATTTTGATCTGCAACGGATTAAAAACTTCCGACTGTATTTTGCCACCAATAAAGCAGACTTGACGGCACGTTCTAAACGGGATTTAAAAAATGTCCTGCGTTATTTGAAGATGGATCCTGCCATCAGGCAGATCCGCATTGATACCTATGCCGATTCTCGGGGACGTCGCCGGTATAATGACAAACTTTCCGAGCAGCGTTCAGACTCGGTCATTAAATATTTATTATCCGTCGGGGCTAAACGGGATGTACTCTATGCAGTCAGCCATGGTGAAAGAGAATCTGCTTTTTCAAATAAAACCTCCAGAGGACGGGCAAAAAATCGTCGGGCGGATATTCAGTTACTGGAAACGCCACCGCCTACAGAAGAAGAACAGAAGGCTATAGAAGTCGCCCGCAAGGCGGAACGTCGCCGCCGGTTACAACAGAAATCTATTTTTAATAAGCCAGAGGTAATAGAAAAACCGCCAAAAAAAACGTCCTCAAAAGACCATGTACAGAAGTCAGAACAGACATCAGTGGTTGATCCAGAACAGGAATCGGTTCCGATTGATGATGAACCACCTGCCCCTAACTTTATTAATTTAGACCATCTGGTAGACAAAAATAACACCAGAGTTCAGGAAAAGTAATCATATTAACTGAAAATTAATTGCTCAATAGACATCCAGAGTAGAAATCTTATCCTGTTTACAGGATAATGCCTTGTTTTTAACATATAAAGTAAGGGAGAAACTCTCGATGTCTGACGTCAAAAAAGTGGTCTTAGCCTATTCTGGTGGTCTGGATACTTCCATTATTCTTAAATGGCTTAAAGACGAGTACGATTGTGAAATTGTTACCTTTACAGCTGATGTCGGTCAGGGCGAAGAAGTGGAGCCGGCTCGCGTTAAAGCAGAAGCTGCAGGTATTAAAGAAATTTATATCGATGATCTGCGAGAAGAATTTGCCCGTGATTTTGTATTCCCCATGTTCCGCGCTAATACTATTTATGAAGGCGAATACCTGCTGGGTACTTCGATTGCCCGCCCGCTTATTTCCAAGCGTCTGATTGAAATTGTAAATGAAACCGGAGCGGATGCCATTTCTCATGGTGCTACCGGAAAGGGTAATGATCAGGTGCGTTTTGAACTGGGTGCTTATGCACTGAAACCGGATGTTAAAATTATTGCACCCTGGCGTGAATGGGACTTGAATTCCCGTGAAAAATTAATGGTCTATGCCGAAGAGCACGGTATTGCCATTGAGAAAAAACAGGGCAAAAAATCCCCTTATTCCATGGACGCTAACTTACTGCATATTTCCTATGAAGGCGGTATTCTGGAAGATCCCTGGGCAGAACCTGAAGAATCCATGTGGCTATGGACTGTTGCTCCTGAAAAAGCGCCGGATGAACCCACTTATCTGGAATTTGAATATCTGAAAGGTGATATCGTGGCCATTAATGGTGAAAAAATGTCACCTGCTACTATTATGGAATACCTGAATACAGTCGGTGGTGAAAATGGTATCGGCAGAACCGATATTGTTGAAAACCGCTATGTCGGTATGAAAGCCCGCGGCTGTTATGAAACGCCTGCCGGGACCATTATGCTCAAAGCGCATCGAGCCATTGAATCCATTACCCTGGATAGAGAAGCTGCCCATCTGAAAGATGAACTGATGCCTAAATATGCCAGCCTGATTTATAATGGTTACTGGTGGTCACCTGAGCGTGAAATGCTGCAGACCATGATTGATAATTCTCAGGAAGTGGTTAATGGTCAGGTACGGGTTAAACTGTATAAAGGCAATGTTATTGTGGTGGGTCGGGATTCTAAAACTGACAGTCTGTACGATGATAATATCGCTACCTTTGAAGATGATGAAGGTGCCTATAACCAGAAGGATGCTGAAGGATTTATCAAGTTAAATGCCCTGAGACTTCGTACTGCTGCACAAAAGCGTAACAGATAAACCGGCAAATTTATGCCGGGGTCTGTTTTATTTACCCAGTACCTCGTAAGACCCCGATCTTAAGGTCGGGATAGCAGCGGTGACAACTATTTTCCCAAAAGCCTTGTCTTTTAAGGCGAGGTGCTGGGTTTACACTTCTACCTGAATTCTTTATTGCAGCTGTGTAAACCCCTTAGCAGCCCCTTAAAATCCGTTTAGAAACCTGATAAGTTTAGGGATACCTCTTATGGTGTGAGCCCGGTCCCTGCTCTATCCTTAGCGAATTGGTTACACATGTTTATGGTATAGATTCCAGGTAAAATGGAACTTCGGTTAGGAGGGAGCAGGGCGAAAATGGATAAAATAAATGTTTTCTTTGAAAAAACCTGCCGTTCATGTGTTATTGCTGCAGTTGCTGTGCTGGCTGTTTTAATGTTGTTCTGGTTATTCTACTTGCTGAGCGGTAATAACTTTGCCTGAGTTATTTGCCAGAGTTATTCACCAGAGTTATTCAGGGGCTGTTGATCTTTTATCTATTAGCTGATTTTTGTTAATTCTACCCTGACTGGGTTATTTTTACTACCAATGGAATGGCATTGATAGGAAAAAATACCGTATCAGGACAATAATTTATCATAATCAACTTAACATCTGAAAAATAAACAGCCTCTGACCTGGTTATTTAAAAAATGGCATATTATTAAACATTTTATTGGACTTTTTAGGGGGAGGGCGTACTGCATTAAGCGGTGCAGGGTGGATGCGGCTCTTTAACTCTTTTACTGATAAAATCGTGCCGGTGTAACTGCACAGGTACTCTGCCCTGTTCTCACTTTTTGGCATTCTTTTGATCTGTTTATTAAAATCACACACTCTGGGCATCATTGTGGGTTTGATTAAAATAATATCCCCGGCTTCGCAATGATGCGGTTTGCCCTGATCTGAAATACAGAAATACTGGGCAAAACCATTGCCTGATAAAAGTAATAAAATTCCGCCAAAAATGGCACTGGTCATTTTCATTATATTCTCCGTTATAGCCGCTTTCTAATACATTCTAAATAGGCATTTTCATCGGGTGCCTGCTGGTTTTTCTGAGCATTGAAGAGCATTTCCCCCAGACAGTCCATAATGAAATGCTCGGCTTCATGCGGATCACCGGTTCTGGAGCAGAGGGACTGATATAAATGAACTATTTCTGCGGGCCTTTGAGTGGATATCTGCTCCTGGATAGCAATATGCATCCCAAGATGTAAAAACGGGTTGGTCTGACCCATTTCCGGGCTGAAATCACGATCCTGATTTTGTTCTATATTATCAAAAAAATCATGATATTCAGGATGTTGTTTAATAGATGATGCAATAATCGATTCCATTGGTTCCATCGGCAACTGTTTCTTAAATTTATCCCAGCTTTGAAAATAAAACCGGCGTAGCTGGTTTCTGTTCTGACCAAAAAGCATTTAAGAACCCCGTAATAGACTCTAATACCCAAAGAAGTCGCTATTCTTATCCTTTTTATACCTGAATGCAAGATATAGGCGTTCTTATTAACCCTGTATTAATGAGGGTATTTGCTTGATAAAAATCAATTAGTAATAAAAAAAACAATAGTTTTCAATCTAATGTTACAATTTGATGACAGTTTTATTACAATCTATTTCCCGAATAAAAATATAACCTTAGTTATTTATGGCTAAATTTTCCCAAAATTAAGAGCAGAATTATTATGGAATTAAAAAATATAAATGATATTGATGATGCCACTCGTCATTCACGCCGCGAGTTATTTCGTATAGGTACGGCACTTCTCTTTATTGTGGGAATTATGCTTTATACCATTGCTGAGAATAGTGTTGATGGCAGCCCAGCGACACTATTAATTATTGCTGCCATGATTGGCGGTTATATGGCTATGAATATAGGGGCCAATGATGTCGCCAATAATGTGGGACCGGCAGTTGGTTCCAGAGCACTGACCATGACCGGAGCTATTCTGATTGCTGCTATCTTTGAGGCCTCTGGTGCTTTGATTGCCGGTGGTGATGTGGTCAGTACCATTAAAAAGGGGATTATTGATCCTTCTGGTGTTATTGGCAGTGATACTTTTGTCTGGATGATGATGGCTGCTTTGCTGGCCGGCGCCATCTGGCTTAATATTGCCACTGCACTGGGTGCGCCGGTTTCTACCACCCATTCTATTGTTGGTGGGGTACTGGGAGCCGGTATTGCTGCTGGAGGCATGGAAATTGCCAACTGGGACAAAATGGGCGCTATTGTAGCCAGCTGGGTTATTTCACCCGTACTGGGAGGGATCATTGCGGCTATTTTCCTCTATCTGATTAAGCGTCTGATTACCTATAAAGCCGATATGCTGGATGCGGCTAAAAAAGTGGTGCCGTATTTTGTGGCCGTTATGGCCTGGGCTTTTTCTACCTACCTGATCCTTAAAGGCCTGAAAAAAATATGGAAAGTTGATTTTCTAACCGCAGCTGGAACGGGATTTATTATAGCGGTTGTGATCTTTATTATTGTTAAGCCGCTCATTGTCAAAGCTGCGGCCAAACTCATTAATGATAAAGACAGTATTAACTCCCTGTTTACCCTGCCTTTGATTTTTTCTGCGGCACTATTAAGTTTTGCTCATGGTGCCAATGATGTCGCCAATGCCGTGGGTCCGCTGGCGGCAATTAATGAAGTGATTACTCATGGCGATGTGGTCGCCAAAGCTGCTATTCCATTGTGGGTTATGCTCATTGGTGCAATTGGAATTGCCATTGGTCTGGCATTATACGGGCCAAAACTGATTAAGACAGTCGGCAGTGAAATTACCGAACTCAATAAAATGCGTGCGTTCTGCATTGCCATGGCGGCATCTATTACCGTAATTATAGCCTCTCAATTAGGTTTGCCCGTCAGTTCTACCCATATTGCTGTAGGAGGTATTTTCGGTGTAGGCTTTTTGCGCGAATATCTGAAAGCCAGTTATGCGCAAATGGTGGAAGAAATTAAACATCATCATGAAAGTGACAATCCTGAAGAAGTCGAAGCCTTTTTAATGGAATTTAAAAAAGCCCATCTTGAACAAAAACGTCAGATGCTGTATGAGTTGAAAATGAAATCTGCCAAGGCGCATCTGAATAAAAAGGAACGAAAGCAGTTAAAACGTGTCTATAATACCGAGCTGGTTAAACGTTCTCATTTGTATAAAATTGCTGCCGCCTGGGTGATTACCGTTCCGGTATCGGGCTTAATGGCTGCCATCCTGTTTTATACTATTCGCGGTATGATGTTGCCTTAGGCTACTCTTAAGAAAAATTAACCATGTTGTAATAACAACTATTAACTGATAAAACAGAAAGAGCCGGGAAAATATGCTGCAAAAGTTTTGGCAATTACCACAAAATAAATGGTACTGGATAACTTTTATCATATTGGGGTTTGCACTGGAATCAGTAGCTCTGTTTTATCAGTATATTTTAGAATACCTACCCTGTGTTTTGTGTATTCATACCCGTATCTGGGTTATGGCTCTGATTATGGTCAGTTTGCTTGGATTAGCAAGCCGCCAATATCGTGCAGGCGTACGCTTGGCACAACTTTCTATGCTGCTGGTGAGTATAGGGCTGCTGGATCGTTCCTGGCAGTTACTGGGTGTCGAACGGGGCTTTATAATGGGTGCCTGCAGCATGGAATCTGGCCTGCCAGCCTGGTTTGCTCTGGATAAATGGTTCCCGGCTATGTTTGAAGTAATGGAACCCTGCGGCTATACACCTGAATTACCCTTTGGTGTCAGCATGGCCGAAGCTCTGCTGGTTTTCTCTATTGTTATGATTATTTTTCATGGTCTGCTGTTTATCAGTACCCTTGTTCGTAGTAAAGGTGTTTATTAGGGGGCTGTCCAAGAATAGAAAGTTTACAGCGAAAAAACTGATTTTGGTCATACATTCCTGTCATTTATGTTAATGGTCATTGACAGCCTGGACCTGATCTTCAATATGTATACCGGCAGCTCCGGCTCGACTCATTTCTTTAATGGTACGAGCTATATTAAAAGCATTTCCCCAGCCGGTCCGGTATCAGCATCACGAGCAGCGCAGTGAGATCGCACTGGTTATTCGTCTGACATCGACTAAAAAATGAATTCGTCAAATAATAATGTCGACTATAAGCGCTGATGTACTAGATTTTCTTACTTTTTCTACAGCACTCCTCAATTTTACCGGTCCGATCTATATACACTACAGCAGCTACTATTTTTGTAACTATTCAGCTAATTTAAACCCCGATAGAGTATCAGCAGTAAAATGTAAATACCGAACTTTTGCCATGTACAAAATGATACATTTTCACAACCTTCCGATAACAAAGTCCCTGACTTAATTGTGCTAATATAAAACAATATTGAAGGGGATGGTTATGCAGCAAAGTTAACGTCAATTATTAGTGGTTGAATTTAATCCTGAAATCGTAATATGCAAAAAACAAATGCCTGACATGAGCGGCACATCCCTGTGCCGCCAGTGTGCATCAATAAATGGATGCACACTAGTTAGCAAATGTTGTTAATAATGGATAGAGTTTTGGATTTATCTGAGAAAAAACATATTTTCCTGGTGGAAGATGATGAGCGCCTTGCAAGCCTGACCAGAGAGTATCTGGAAGGGCATGGCTTTCTGGTTTCTCATGAAAATCGGGGTGATCTCGCTGTTAAAAGTATTGTTAAGAAACAGCCGGATTTGATTATACTTGATCTGATGTTGCCGGGGCTTGATGGTCTGGAGGTATTTAAGCAAATTCAGCCGGACTATTCGGGTTCAGTATTAATGCTTACTGCAAAAGATGATGATATTGATCAAATTCTCGGATTAGAACTCGGGGCAGATGATTACGTTGTTAAACCGGTACAGCCACGAGTGTTATTAGCCCGTATCAATACCTTATTACGCAGACAGGTTAAAGAAAAAAAAATAACAGAACAATCAAACGAATTGATTTTTTGTGCTTTAGAAATAAATCTTTTATCCAGACGGCTTACTCTGTCTGGAAAAAAAATCGAACTTACTACCAATGAATTTGAACTTATTTGTTTTCTGGCTTCCCACGCAGGAGAAATTGTGACCAGAGAACAGATTATGAGGGCTGTTCGAGGTATTCAATATGATGGGCTGGATCGCTGGGTTGATATTCGTATTTCAAGATTGCGCAATAAATTAAAGGATGATGCCCAGCATCCTGAGAAAATTAAAACAATTTGGGGTAAAGGTTACCTGTTTGTCAGAGATGCCTGGAAATGATACGAATTTTTCTGCCATTGTATTTTATTCTGGCTGTTTTTTTTGCAGCCTTTGTGGCTGCTGTCATTTATCTACCTGACATTTTACTGGAAGATGAAGTAGCCAGGTATGAGGAACAGGTCACTCGGGGAACCCTTTACCTGTTAAAAAAGGAATTAGAGCATTTATCTCCTGATCAGCAGGAAAAAAAAATTGAACAGCTTCAACAGTATTTTGGTTTTCCCCTGAAAATTATTAACAAGGGTAACCCGCTTCTGGACAGCAAAACCTGGGAGCAGATCGTAACTGGAAAATTTGTTAATCCGATTATTGATGATGCTGAATATTATTTTATAAAACTTGATCAGGAAAAGAATATTGATGATTCTGTTCTGGCGGTTGCTTTTTCTGATTCACAAAGTGAGCTGGATCATCGTGAAGCATCAGGGACCTTTTATTTAATAACACAAAAATTATTAACTCAGCCAGAGGAAAAATGGGAGGATATTATTGCACAAATGCAAACACATTTTGGTATTCCTGTTTTACTCAGACTTCTGAGTGATCTCCAGCTAAAACCTGAAAAAGAACAATTATTACAACAGGGAAAAATAATTGCACTGGATCATGATACAAACCAGTGGCGATTTATAGGTAAAATATCCAATTCGCCATATGCCATACAATTCGGGCCAATTGAATCTCCCATGACATTACCGGTACTGTTTGCAATTATAATTGCTATTTTTATTATAAGTCTTGCACTGGCACTTTTTTTCTGGGTTCAGCCTTTATGGAAATCAATAAATGAATTGAGTCGGGCTGCCGATGAATTTGGAAAGGGTAAACTCAAGGCAAGAGCTGATATTGGGAAAAATGCAGTATTAGGTAAACTGGCCGTGCAGTTCAATGCGATGGCTGGGCGAATAAGCGGGTTGATTTCAGACCATCGGGAACTAACGAATTCTGTTTCACATGAGTTGCGAACACCCATTGCAAGAATGCATTTTGAACTCGAAATGCTTAATAACACCGAAAATCTACCCAACTTATACTCTGCTAAAAGGTATATCGAGGGACTTTCTCTGGATGTAAGTGAGCTTGAAAAGCTGGTCAATGAATTACTTCACTATGCTCGATTTGAGGAACTTGAAAATTCGGAAACTTTGGAAAGCATAAAAATTATCCCCTGGATGGAACAAATAATTGACTATGCCAGAGGATATTCGGGTCATATTTCAATTGTTATTATTAACCATAACCTGCCGGAAAATCAGATCATTAAAATCAGTTCTCGAAATATGAGTCGAGTTATTCACAACCTGCTGCGCAATGCCTGTCAATATAGTAAACATATGATTATTATAAATATTGATATTGACAATAATCATATTCATATTCATGTGGATGATGATGGCCCCGGAATTCCCAAAGAGCATAGAAACAGAGTGTTTAAGGCATTTAGCCGTCTGGATGAAAGTCGTGACAGGCAAAGTGGCGGTTATGGTTTAGGACTTGCTATTGTAAAAAGAGTTGTCGATGCTCATAAAGGTAAAGTTTATATTTCAGATTCACCTATGGGGGGAGCCCGGATCTCCCTTGTCCTATCTGTTGACGCTATGCCGTAACATTGTTCATATTTCATGTGCTTCTTCTGTACCTATTAGTAC
>JALVAL010000043.1 GCA_027011205.1 Gammaproteobacteria bacterium | reverse complement strand
ATAGAAAACTATTATAGAAAACTATTATAGAAAACTATTATAGAAAACTATTATAGAAAATTACCCCCAATTTTAAATTTTAATTAAGGATTTGCAATGTCTAGAGTGTTTAATTTCAGTGCAGGACCAGCCATGTTACCCGAGGCTGTTATCAAAAAAGCCAGTGAAGAAATGCTGGACTGGCGTGGAGAAGGCATGTCAGTTATGGAAATGTCTCACCGTGGTAAAGTATTTATGTCAATTGCCAGTAAGGCAGAAGCTGATTTAAGAACTCTAATGGCCATTCCTGATAATTACCAGGTGCTGTTTTTACAGGGTGGAGCCAGCCAGCAGTTTGGCGCTATCCCTTTAAACCTGTTAGGTGACAAGAAGACCGCTGATTATGTTAATACCGGTATGTGGTCTAAAAAAGCAATCGCTGAAGCCAAACGTTATTGCGATGTTAATGTAGTGGCCAGTTCAGAAGACACCAGCTTTACCACGATTCCAGATTTTTCTGACTGGACATTAAATCCTGATGCAGCTTATGTTCATTACACCCCGAATGAAACTATCGGCGGGGTGGAATTTGATTATATACCCGATACGGGTGATGTCCCATTAATAGCGGATATATCTTCTACCATACTGTCCCGTCCACTGGATGTGTCCAGGTTTGGAATGATTTATGCGGGTGCTCAGAAAAATGTCGGGCCTGCTGGACTGACCCTGGTTATTATTCGTGAAGACCTGATTGGTCATGCCGCAGATATTACTCCAGCTATGCTGAATTATAAAATCCATGCGGATGCAGATTCAATGTACAATACGCCGCCCACCTTTAGCTGGTATATAGCGGGTATGGTGTTTGAATGGCTGCTGGATAATGGTGGCCTTGAAGCTATGGGTAAAATTAACAAAGCCAAGTCTGACAAATTATATGCAGCAATCGATGATAGTGGTTTCTATGCTAATCCTGTGCAAAAGCGTTATCGCTCCTGGATGAATGTACCGTTTACCTTAAAAGATGCTGCTATGGATGCCGATTTTCTTGCACAGGCGGCTGAAAAAGGTCTGGTAACCTTAAAGGGACACCGTTCAGTGGGAGGTATGCGTGCCAGCATTTACAATGCCATGCCTGAAGCCGGAGTGAACACTCTGGTTGATTTTATGGGTGAATTTGCCAAGGCTAACGGGTAGGTAATCAGCAATGAATAAAATTTTAACACTTAATAATATTTCTGTTGCAGGTCTTGAAAAATTTCCCAGAGATAATTATGAAATTGCCTCTGAAATTCAGAATCCTGATGCCATTTTACTGCGTTCTTACAAAATGCATGAGATGAATATTCCTGACAGCCTTAAAGCGGTAGGTCGTGCAGGAACAGGGGTTAATAACATCCCTGTTGACAAGATGAGTGACCGCGGGATCCCGGTCTTTAATGCACCCGGAGCTAATGCCAATGCAGTTAAAGAACTAATAGTCGCAGGCATGTTAATGTCTGCCCGCCATATTGGTCCAGCCTGGGCATTTGCAAAAAACCTTGAAGGTACAGATGAAGAAATTGCCAGACAGGCAGAAGCGGGCAAGAAAAGCTTTGCTGGTTTTGAATTGCCCGGTAAAACTCTGGGTGTTGTGGGTCTGGGTGCTATTGGTCGTGCCGTAGCAAAAGTGGCTGAAGATCTGGGCATGGATGTTATTGGTTTTGATCCTGGTTTGACCGTTGAAGGTGCCTGGATGCTGTCTGCCAGCGTACAGCATGCATCCAGTTTTGATGCTATGTTGCCACAAGTGGATTTTCTGACTTTCCATGTACCATTAATAGATGTTACCAGAAATATGCTTAATGCTGAGCGCATTAAACAATTAAAACCCGGCGCAACAGTTTTGAACTTTGCGCGTGATGGTATTATTGATGATAATGCTATGGCTGAGGCTTTGAAATCCGGTCATTTATATGGTTATGTAAATGATTTTGCCAACAATATCTTAAAAGATGTACCTAATGTTGTGTGTTTGCCGCATCTTGGCGCGTCTACTCAGGATGCGGAAGATAATTGTGCCAAAATTGTTTCGACCAATGTTAAAGATTATCTGGAAAATGGTAATATTAAATTTTCTGTTAACTTTCCGGAAGTTAAAATGCCGCGTTCGCAAGGTTGTTATCGTATTACTATTGCAAATAGTAATGAGCCGAACATGCTGGGGCAGATATCTTCAACACTGGCTGATGCCGGTTTAAATATTGCTGATATGGTCAACAAATCTAAAGCTGACCTGGCTTATACGATTGTTGATGTAAATAATGAAGTCACTGAAGATGTGGTTGCAGAATTATGTTCGATTGACGGCGTATTAGCAGTACGGGTTTTACAATAGAACAAGCAGGTGAGAACTGAATTTTGAGTAAGGACCTCAAGCAATTGCGTGATCAAATAGATGCCCTGGATCAACAGATCCAGAGCCTGTTAAATCAACGAGCTCAATGTGCTCAGGAAGTCGCTGAGGTTAAACTGGCTGATGCACAGGACGGTGAAGACGTACTTTTTTATCGTCCTGAGCGTGAGGCGGCTGTGTTGCGTAATATCATGCAAAGAAATACCGGGCCATTAAGTAACGAAGAAATGGCGCGTCTGTTTCGGGAAATTATGTCAGTCTGCCTGGCGCTGGAACAACCTATGAAAATTGCATTTCTGGGTCCGGAAGGTACGTTTACCCAGGCTGCAGCTTTAAAGCATTTTGGTCATTCAGTTAATACTATCCCTTTTTCAACTATTGATGAGGTGTTCCGGGAAGTGGATGCCGATGCCTGTAATTATGGAGTTGTTCCAGTAGAAAACTCAACTGAAGGGGTAATCAGTCATACTCTGGATATGTTAATTGAATCTCCATTAAAAATCTGTGGTGAAGTTTCTTTACGCATTCATCAATATTTGATGGGACAGGAGCAATCTTTCTCAGACATTAAAAAAGTCTATTCACACCAGCAGTCTCTGGCTCAGTGTCGTGAATGGCTGGATAGTCGTCTACCGGGTATTGAACGTATCCCGGTTAATAGTAACGCTGAAGCTGCACGTCTCGCATCGCTAGAACAGGGCGCTGCTGCTATTGCCAGTATTGCTGCCGGGGAAATTTATAAATTAAATCTTCTGGCAGAAAAAATTGAAGATGAACCGGATAATACCACCCGTTTTATTATTCTTGGTAAGCAGAATGTCGATGCCAGCTCTTCTGCTGAAAATAAGGAAAAATCTAATGAGCAAAGTCTTGCTCTTGATAAAACCTCTATCATGGTCACATCAGCCAATAAATCCGGTGCATTGCATAGCTTATTAAAACCCATTGCTGAAAATGGCCTGTCAATGACAAGAATTGAATCTCGTCCATCCCGTCGTGGAATATGGCAATACCTGTTTTTTATTGATATAGATGGACATATCTCACATCCATCGGTTGCACGGGCGGTGGCAGAAATAGAACAGCAGGCCAATGTTATGAAAATACTGGGTTCTTATCCAAAGGCTGTTTTATAATGCCTGAAAATAGAGCTGCAATAATACAGGCAGTGACGGGCGTAGCAAATCTCAGCCCTTATATTCCCGGTAAGCCCATAGCAACATTAGAGCGGGAGTACAATGTACAAAATGCGGTTAAAGTAGCTTCCAATGAAAATCCCCTGGGACCCAGTCCAGAAGTTTTATCACATCTCAGTGATCTGCTTTCAAAGCCTCAGGAACTGGCTCGCTACCCAGATGGTAACGGCTTTGTTTTAAAAGACAAATTAGTTAAACACTTAAGTCCGATCTTGCCTCAGCTAAATACAGAGCAGATCACTCTTGGTAATGGCTCAAACGATGTGCTGGATATATTGGCACGAACGTTTGCAGGCGTTGGCGATGAAGTTATATTTTCACAATATGCTTTTGCCGTTTATCCCATAGCCACTCAGGCAGTGGGTGCTGCAGCAGTTGTTACGAAAGCTCTTAACTGGGGGCATGATCTCAATGCCATGCTGGATGCTATTAGTGATAAAACAAAACTGATCTTTATTGCCAATCCTAATAATCCTACCGGCACCTGTCTGTCTGCCAGTGAGTTAAAAAACTTTTTAAACCAGGTTCCGGCGCATATTGTTGTGGTTGTGGATGAGGCTTATGAAGAATATGCGGCCCATAAACTCAGCGGTGTTTCTGAGCGCTATCAGTCCGTGCTGGCAGAAATCCAGCATTTTGAGAATCTGGTGGTGACCCGGACCTTTTCTAAAGCCTATGGACTGGCCAGCTTTAGAGCAGGATATTCCATCTCTTCTCAATACATTGCTGATTTATTAAACCGGGTTCGCCAGCCGTTTAATAATAATACTTTTGCTCTGGAATGTGCCGCCATAGCACTGGATGACCAGGAACATATACAACAATCTGTTACCCTTAACTGGCAGGGGATGGCGGTATTAATTGATGGTTTTAAAGCAATGAAACTGGATTATATACCTTCTGCAGGTAATTTTATCTGTGTACAGACCGGTGCTGACTCTGCCCGGATATACGAAAAGCTGTTATATGAAGGGGTTATTGTTCGTCCGGTTGCTAATTATCAAATGTTTGAGCATTTAAGAATCTCTATTGGCAGTGCGAATGAAAACCAGCGTGTGCTGGATGCACTTGAGCGGATTACAGGATAAAAAATATGCCGGAACCTGTTATTGATACTCTGGCCATTATCGGTGTTGGTTTAATTGGCGGTTCGTTTGCACGAGCGGTACGTTCTGCAGGGCTGGTAAAACATATTATCGGTTGCGGCAGAGAACAGGAAAATCTTGAAAAAGCACTAAAACTGGACGTCATTGATGAATATTCAAGGGATATTCAATCTGCTGTTAGAGATGCGGATATGATTTTTATAGCGACTCCGGTGGGTAGTTTTCAGACTATTTTTACCCAGCTTAAGGATGTATTAAATAAAAATACTATTATCACCGATGGCGGCAGTACCAAAACGTCTGTGATAAAAATGGCTGAAGCGGTTTTCGGGACTGTACCGGAAAATTTTGTACCCGGCCATCCTGTAGCCGGTACTGAAAATAGCGGGGTTGAAGCATCTTTTGACAGCCTGTTTAAAAACCACCGGGTTATTCTTACTCCCTTACCTAAAACCAGTAAAAAAGCTATTCAAATAGTGACACAGTTATGGCACTCAACGGGTGCGCAAGTGGTTACTATGGATGCTCAACACCATGATATGGTATTGGCTGCCACCAGTCATCTGCCTCATTTACTGGCTTTTTCTCTGGTCAACACCTTAACTACTCTGGATGAGAAACAGGAAATATTTGATAATGCTGCCGGCGGGTTTAGAGATTTTACCCGTATTGCATCCAGTGATCCGTCCATGTGGCAGGATATCTGCCTTGCCAATAAAGAGGCCTTGCTGATACATCTGGATCACTTTTCCAGCGATCTGGCAAAATTGCGTACCGCCCTTGAACAGGGAGATGCAGAAACATTGAAAGATATATTTACCCGTGCTAAACAAAGCCGTGATGACTTTGTCAGAAAAAATAGCCAGCAAAATATAGAGGCTGTTGATCTTTCATCTATAAGCTGATTTAAGCTGTCACGTTATAATTTTATGTCTGTGCCTATTTGATAACCCGCTATTGAAAAATACACCTTAAAATGTCATCGAAAAACAAATCATTAAATTTTCAGCTCAAGCCGCAATCACTGGATGCTTTTTGCAAAAAAGTTATTACCCGTTCTCGTAATACCTCTAATATTCATGAAGCACTGAATGTTCTGGAAGCATTTGTCAGTGCCTTTGCTACGGATTCGCAGGGCAGTGATATCTATAATGAAATTCAGTCAGTTATAAAGGCCCACTCAGACAAAACCCGTGAAAAACTGATGCAGGAAAAGATTCAGCTATTGCAGGATGGCCTGTTACAGAAAAACCGAACCCTGCTGGCCAGTGTTTATAATTCAATTTCCCGAAACGGTTTTTATCAGAACCTTGGACAGGCCACTGCAAAAATAGAAGCTGAGAAAATTCCGGAAATTGCTTCCTGGGTGGTTCAATGGAGCAATAATGCCAGACAAAAAGCTGAACAGGCCAGTGGTTATCCAGATGCCCTGGATTTTAAAAAAGCCAGTATTGCCATTGATGAATACCAGAGTATGTCTGATATTGCTTATTTCTTTACCCATACCTATCAGTACTAGGTTATGGATATCAATAAGATAGAAAAGATAGTTAAACAGGTATCTCAAACCTGTTTAATGCCTTGTTTTACCCGGTCACTGGTCAGTTCCAAAGCCGATGGTTCTCTGGTTAGTGAAGCAGATATTGCGGTACAAACAGAAATTGAACAGCAGTTAAAAAAACATTTCCCAGAATTTGATTTTTTTGCGGAAGAATTATCCGCTCAACAAAAGGCGGCTTTTTTCTCTGTACAGCATTCAGGATTCTGGTGTCTGGATCCATTAGACGGTACTTCAAATTTTGCTCATGGTTTACCTTATTTTGCTATTTCCCTGGCCCTGATAAAAAATGGCCGGACACAACTGGGTATTGTATATGATCCGACTCGAGATGAGTGTTTTACCGCGCTAAAGGGGGAAGGTGCAAAACTCAATGGTAAATCGTTACAGCTTTCCAGCCCGCCGGAAACATTAAAACAGTGTATTGCCATGGTAGATTTTAAAAGACTGGATAATGATTTAAGTTTCAAATTGATCCGCCAGGCTCCCTGGCATTCACAGCGCAGTTTTGGTGCTGCTGCTCTGGAATGGTGCTGGCTGGCTGCCGGACGTTGTCAGGTTTATCTGCATGGGAAACATATGCTCTGGGATTATGCAGCAGGGCTGTTAATTGCAGAAGAAGCAGGTTGTTTAAGTTCGACCTTAAAGGGGCAGGCAGTTTTTAATTTATCGCTGGATTCCAGAAATGTTGTGGCGGCAGTGAATCAGGATTTATTTATTCAATGGCAAAATGCGCTTAAAAGTTAAGCCTTGTCAGGTATAAGATCTGAAATTACTATTGTGTGACAACAGGTCTGGACTTAACAATTAGTGCACTTTTTATATTTGGAAAGGCACTGATAATAGACATAATTAAAGCCGCCATATAGGGAATTGATTGAACAATCAGGACAATAAACCAGAGTAATACATCCAGATCATTCAAAGATAAATAAAACCATGTCGCTGCGGCTGCCAACCACATTAGAATCATAATCAGACTTTCTTCCTGAGCGGCTGAAATCGCCTGATAAAGTGCTGCTGAGCGCTCCATTTTAGGGGTACGTAAAAATGGTCGACCGCTAGTGAACAGGCCTAGCCACATGGCTTTGGCAATAGTATGAGACAGGGCGAGTCCTGCCAGGGCTGCCGCAATGGTTTGTCGTAACGTACTGACCACCCGTACTCGCTGATACAGGTAAACAAGTTTCAGCAGTTTGAACAGGAACAGACTCAAAGGCAAAATAGAAAAAATAATCAGAGGCGGATCAATTTTGTCCGGTGCCAGAATCATGGCGGCTGTCCATAATAGTGCGGCACTATTGAAGATAAGGTTTACCCCGTCAGCAATCCAGGGCAGCCAGCCGGCAATAAAATGATATCGCTGCCCGGACGTCAGTTTACTTTTTACCCGACCGCTTAACTCACCGGCATGGTGGCGCATAATCTGCATGGCTCCATAGGCCCAGCGAAAGCGCTGGTTTTTATAGTCGATAAAAGTATCAGGCATCAGGCCCTTACCATAACTTCTGGTGCTATAAACGGCTTCATGGCCTGCGCTGAAAATCATCAGTCCCAGTTCAGCATCTTCGGTAATGGTGTTTTCACTCCAGCCGCCGACCTGTTCCAGTACTTTTCGTCTGACCATTGTCATGGTGCCATGCTGAATTATGGCATTACGTTCATTACGGGTTACCATGCCAATATGGAAAAATCCACGATACTCAGAAAAACACATAGCTTTAAATGCGTTTTCATCCAGATCGCGATAATCCTGAGGAGCCTGAACTATGGCAACCTGCGGTTGTTTAAACTGGGGGATCAGTTCATTTAACCACTGTGGTTCGACACAGTAATCACTGTCAATGACGGCAATAATACTGGCATCTTGTGCGGTTTTTTTGAGAGCATAATTCAGGGCGCCTGATTTAAAACCGGCCAACGGCTGTTTATGAAAAAATTTAAAGTGTTCACCTAATGTTTGACAATGTGTCTGCACCGGTTTCCAGACAGCTGGATCACGGGTATTATTATCCATAACAATGACTTCATAATTATCATAATTCAGTCTGGAGAGGGCATTTAAAGTGCTGATCATCATGTCAGCCGGTTCGTTATAGGCGGGTACATGAATAGAGACTTTTGGCCAGTTATTGTCTGTCATTATCACCGGCATAATAGCGCGTCGACGTTCTTTCACCCATAATGTTTCAGCCCATTCATGGGCTTCAATCAATAGTACAATGGCGACGCCTGTCATACCCAGAATCATAACAATACCCACCAGGATGGTACTGAGATCCATATACTGATTAACGTAGTTAAAAATAATCCAGACAATAATAGTGGCCAGAGCAAAGGCTATCAGTCCCAGAAAAAGACGGCCATTATGGGTTAATGTTCTGGCATCAATTGACAGGACCATAAATAAAATTATTGCAATGATCACTGAAATAGCAGCCAGTTGATCCCATTGGGGGATTTCTACAATAGCTTGGGTAAACTCAAATTTGGCCTGTCGATCCTCATTGTAAATACCCCAGTATGCACCAATTGAACCTTCAGACTGCTGCTTCCAGGTTTGGTCAAAGGCTTCCATTACATAATAGATATAACCTTCCTGTTCTGCCTGCTGTAAAAAACGCCGCAGGAATATTGCCTGATTAGCTTCTGAGGCAATGGCTTTTTTATGAGTACGTCCGCGACTGGGCCAGCCTACTTCTGCAATCACAATGGGTTTATCGGGATAAAGATGTTTCAGGTATTGCATGCGGTTTTGAATATGTCCTACCGAACTGTCCAGATCAATTCCTTCCCAGAAGGGCAGCATATGAACTGCCAGATAATCAACATGCTTAACCAGTTCCGGATTTTTAGCCCAGATATCCCAGGGTTCTGCAGTACTGACAGGCATGCCCAGTTCAGCACGGGCATGATCCAGATAGGGTATTAATTGTGCAATGGGCAGATCCTTTCTTAATAATACTTCATTGCCTATGATTACCCGAACTACATTACGCCGGTTTTTATCAGCAATACTTATTAGTTTTTCAACTTGCTGCTTATTTGTTTGCTGATTGCTGTCAATCCAGGCTCCCAGAGCAACATTCAATCCATGCTGTTGTGCCAGTTCAGGGATCCTGGCCAGAGTGGAATCAACACTATAGGTGCGAATGGCATGGGTTTTACCTGCCAGTAATGCCAGATCGCTATTAATTTCTTCAACAGATGGGTAGTGATTATGTACTGGATCATTATCTGAGCGCATGGGAGAAAATGAAATGCCCTGAATGGTATCAGGCCAGCGAGGTTCTATTTCAGGTCTGTTTGCCAGAGCCCAGACGCTAATCGTTAGAATCGTAATAACAATCAGAATGATGAAGTTGGAAAATTTCATCGTATATGGATATCCCTATGCAAATACCAAAAGGGTATTTTATCATTTGCTTATATTGTATTAACGGACTTTGTTCGCATATTTTTCTTGCACTTATAATTTTTTTTCGTAAACTTGTCAGACCTCAAATTTCCTGTTTTTTTTAAGGCCTTTTTATGTCACTAGAACAAGCTGTTTCCTTTATTGCTCAACCCGGAGGTCATTTAACCGGAACGATTCGGGTGCCGGGTGATAAATCCATCTCACATCGTTCTATTATGCTGGGCTCCTTAAGTGATGGCGCAATGACCATTACGGGTTTTTTACGGGGCGAAGACTCCCTGGCCACCTTAAAGGCCTTTAAAGTCATGGGTGTTGATATTGAGGGACCCGATGAATCGGGCAAAATAGCGATTCATGGTGTGGGTATGCATGGTCTGAAACCTCCGGCAGAACCACTGAACCTTGGAAATTCAGGTACTTCTATGCGTCTGTTAACTGGTTTACTGTCCTGTCAGGGGTTTGATATTACTCTCACCGGTGACCATTCATTATCTTCCCGACCCATGACGCGGGTGACGGAGCCGATCACACAAATGGGTGCTGTTATCGAAACAACGGAAACAGGCACAGCGCCTCTGCACATTAAAAGCACTGCGGATGTCAGGCTTAATGCCATTGATTATGTTCTGCCTATGGCCAGTGCTCAGGTTAAATCCTGTATCCTGCTGGCCGGTCTTTATGCCGAGGGTCGTACCTGTGTCACGGAACCGGCTCCCACCAGGGATCATACTGAGCGTATGCTGCAGGGTTTTGGCTACCCGCTGGAAATTAATCGGCTGGATGAGCAGCGCAGGACTATCTGTATCGAGGGCGGCGGCAAGCTGACTGCCTGTGATATTGATGTGCCTTCAGATATTTCTTCAGCGGCGTTCTATCTGGTCGGAGCCAGTATTGCTGAAGGTTCTGAGCTGACCTTAAAGCATGTGGGTATTAATCCAACCCGAATGGGTATTATTAATATCCTGAATCTTATGGGGGCTGATATTACTCTGTTCAATGAACAGGAAGTCGGGGGTGAACCGGTGGCCGATATTGGTGTTCGCTCTGCCCGGCTGAAAGGTATACATATTCCTGAGGATCAGGTGCCATTAGCCATCGATGAGTTTCCTGCTATTGCCATTGCGGCTGCCTGTGCCGAGGGTCAGACTATATTGACCGGAGCTGAGGAATTGCGGGTTAAGGAAAGTGATCGTATTCAGGCCATGGAGGACGGGCTGAAAATTCTGGGTATTAATTGTCAGGGTACCAGGGATGGTATGATCATTAAAGGCGGTCAGATAGGTTCGGGAATAGTGGACAGTATGGGGGACCATCGTATTGCCATGTCTTTTGCTATGGCAGCCTTAAAATCCAGCGGTGTTATTACTATCAGGGACTGTGCCAATGTAAATACCTCATTTCCAAACTTCATTCAACTGGCCCAGTCCTGTGGCCTTAAGGTAGAGGCTGATTAAAAATGAACTATTCCATACCTGTAATTACTCTGGATGGACCAGGAGGTGTCGGCAAGGGAACCATATCTGCTCTGGTGGCAAAGAAACTGGGCTGGCATTATCTGGACAGTGGTGCTTTATATCGCCTGACGGCTCTGGCCTGTCAGCAGAAAGGTATTGATTTCTCTGCTGTCAATGAGCTGGCCGATACGGCTGAAAACCTGCAGGTGGAATTTCTTCCTGAAGGCGGTATTTTACTGAATAGACAGGACGTTGAGGCATTAATTCGAACCGAAGAGGCAGGAGCTAGTGCCTCCAGAGTAGCCGCCATTCCCCGTGTTAGAGAGGCGCTGTTTAAACGCCAGAAGGCTTTTTTGCAGCCTCCCGGTCTGGTAGCGGATGGTCGGGATATGGGAACCAGTATCTTTCCCGATGCTGAATTAAAGGTTTTTTTAACCGCTTCAGCGGATGAAAGAGCAAAAAGACGCTATAAGCAGTTGATTGAAAAAGGAAATAATGTTAATATTGAAAATCTTCGCAAGGAAATACAGGAGCGGGACGAACGAGACATGAATCGTTCGGCTTCACCTCTTAAACCAGCGGAGGATGCGCATATTATTGATACCTCTGAACTCAGTATTGAGCAGGTGTTTCAGGAAGTCATGCGTTTATATGCGTCAACAACGAAAGATTCTCAATAAGAGGATCTTTTTAGTTACAGGCGTTCAGATAAGCTGCTGGTCAGATTATCCGGACATTTTTAATTTTATAACCGTAAAAACAAAAGCTTCTACCAATAGTGGTAAACAGTGGGTTTTTACCTTAACAAATGATCATTTTTTGATCAGGAACATCTCTAATGAGCGAAAGTTTTGCTGAATTATTTGAAGAAAGTTTAAAAAAGACTGAAATGAAACCAGGTTCACTGGTAACTGGTGAAGTAGTCAGTATTGATAACGATTACGTTATTGTTAATGCCGGCCTGAAATCGGAAGGTGAAATTCCTCTGGAACAATTTGCCAACGATGGTGAAATCAAGGTAGGCGATAAAGTTGAAGTTGCTCTTGATACCATTGAAGATGGCTATGGCTCCACTCGTCTGTCTCGTGAAAAAGCGAAGCGTGCTGCGGCATGGATTCGTTTAGACAAGTCGTTTGATGCTGATGAAACAGTCACAGGTACAATTATTGATAAGGTTAAAGGTGGCTTCACTGTTGAACTCGGTGATATTCGTGCCTTCCTGCCTGGCTCATTAGTCGATGTCCGTCCAGTCCGTGATTCCACTTATCTGGAAGGTAAAGAGCTTGAATTTAAAGTGATCAAGCTGGATCAAAAACGTAATAACGTCGTGGTATCCCGTCGTGCAGTGGTTGAAATTGAGAACTCTGCTGAACGTGAACAACTGCTGGAGAATCTGGAAGAAGGTCAGACTGTTAAAGGTATCGTCAAAAACCTTACCGATTATGGTGCTTTTATCGATCTCGGTGGTGTTGACGGACTTCTGCATATTACTGATATGGCCTGGAAGCGTGTTAAGCATCCCAGTGAAATCGTATCCATTGGTGATGAAATTGACGTTAAAGTTCTTAAGTTTGACCGTGAACGTTCACGTGTTTCTCTGGGTCTTAAGCAGACTGGCGATGATCCATGGCTGGAAATCAAGGCACGTTATGCTGAAGGCACTCGCCTGAAGGGTAAGGTAACTAACCTGGCTGATTATGGCTGCTTCGTTGAAATTGAAGAAGGTGTTGAAGGTCTGGTTCATGTGTCAGAAATGGACTGGACAAACAAAAATATTCACCCTTCTAAAGTTTGTAATGTAAGTGATGAAGTTGAAGTCATGGTTCTGGATATTGATCCTGAGCGTCGTCGTATTTCTTTAGGTATGAAGCAATGTTCTCAAAATCCATGGGAAGTTTTCTCAGCCACTCATAATAAGGGTGACAAGGTCAAGGGTAACATCAAGTCTATTACTGATTTTGGTATTTTTATCGGTCTGGATGGTGGTATTGACGGTCTTATTCACCTGTCTGATATTTCCTGGAACAGCACTGGCGAAGATGAAATTACCAACTTCAAGAAAGGTGATGAACTGGAAGCTGTCGTTCTGGCAGTAGACCCTGAACGTGAGCGTATTTCACTGGGCGTCAAGCAGATGGATCAGGACCCATTCTCTACTTATGTTGCTGCAAATCCTAAAAATTCAATTGTTACCGGAACGGTTAAGGAAGTGGATGCACGTGGTGCGGTTATTAATCTTGCAGAAGGTGTGGATGCCTATCTGCGAGTTTCAGAACTGTCCCGTGAACGTGTTGAGGATGCAACAACTCTGCTCAAAGTAGGCGATGAAGTTGAGGCAAAATTCATTGGCGTTGATCGTAAGAGCCGGGTTATTAACCTGTCTATTAAAGCGAAAGATGCGGCTGAAGAAGCTGAAGTTATGCAGGAATACACAGATGGCGGTTCTGCAACCACCTCTCTGGGTGATCTGCTTAAAGATCAGTTAAGCAAAAAATAATAACAATTTCAGGTATCAGTATTTTGCACTGATACCTGAATTGTTTTTTTTGTTTCCACAAGCTAAAAATATAGCAATCGACCTAAGGATAAAAATACAATGACAAAATCTGAGTTGATTGAAGCACTTGCTCAAAAACAGTCCCAGTTGGCATATAAAGATGTCGAACTGGCTGTTAAGACAATGCTTGATCATATGGCCCTTACACTTGCTTCTGGTGAGCGAATTGAAATTCGGGGTTTTGGTAGTTTTTCTTTACATTTTCGTCCGCCCAGAACAGGCAGAAATCCTAAAACCGGAGATGCTGTCACTCTGACTTCTAAATATGTCCCACATTTTAAACCGGGTAAAGAATTAAGAGAGCGTGTTAATAAAACCCGTTCTAAAGAAATGCTTTAAATTTATAAACCATAAATTTAATTTT
>JALVAL010000042.1 GCA_027011205.1 Gammaproteobacteria bacterium | reverse complement strand
AAACAAGATTCTTCGTTACTGTTAAAACGATTCAAAGCGGCGGTAGTATTTGTTGTTGATTCCACTATTTCAATGGATCCCTATATTGACAGGACGCGTAATGCGGTTAAGAGTATTTATGCCAAAATAGAACAGGCACAGCTACTGGATAAGGTTAAATTTGGCCTGGTTGCCTACCGATCTAGTATTAAGGCAGTGCCTGGACTTGAATACACTTCACGTCTATATGTTGATCCTGTTAATGTCAAAGATGGTAAAGACTTTTTGAATAAGGTTTCAGATTTGAAAGCGGCAAGCGTTTCCAGCAGCTTATTCAGTGAAGATACTTATGCTGGAGTTATGGATGCACTGAATAATGTTAAATGGACTGAGTTTGGAGCTCGCTATATTGTTTTAATCACAGATGCAGGTGCTATTGAAGGTAATAATAAATTGTCATCAACAGGCTTTAGCGCTGAACAGGTCAGAGAGGAGGCTAAGTATCGCGGTGTAGCAATTTACACTTTACATCTAAAAACGCCACAAGGAAAAAAAAATCATCAGCAGGCAGAAGCACAATATAAACTTTTATCCTCAACTCCTTTGTTAAATAAATCATTGTATTATCCCATTGATACCGGTTCGGTGGATGAGTTTGGTAATATTGTTGATAGTCTTGCAAATTCAGTGGTTAAACTGGTTAATGACGCTTATCAGGGCAAATCAGTTGCGGGTAGTGCCAGAACAGCTGATGCTAAATTTGGTGATGGCAATGAGCAAACTAAAAGCTCCAAGAAAAAAACCAGTGCAGATAAAATCAGTGAGGATATGGCCTCAATGGGTTATGCCATGCAGCTATCATATTTAGGTAGTGAAATAAATGTGAAAGCGCCACCAGTTTTTGAGGCATGGATAAGCGATGGTGCGATTGAGGATCTCACAAAAAAAGCCACCGAAGTAAGGGTTTTGCTTACTAAAAATCAACTCAGTGATCTGTATCAGGTTGTTAAATCCATTACCGATGCGGTGCTTGAAGGAATTATTCAACCGAATGTTTTTTTCACCAACTTAAGATCGCTGGCAGCAACTATGGGTAGAGATCCTAATCAAATCAACCAATCAAAGAGTGCCAGGTTATATGAATTGAATTTAATGGGTGAGTATCTGGATGACTTACCTTATAAGAGTTTTATCTTAAACCTGGACGAAGAAGACTGGATTCAACTAGCCGATCATCAACAAGATGCTATATTGAGAGATCTTGAATACAAGCTAAAGCATTATCAACTTTATAATGATGATACGGATCGCTGGATTCCTCTGGTAGAAGATAGTAATCCTGCTGACTATGTTTATCCTGTTCCTATTGGCATGATGCCCTGAATGAAAAAATCAATAGCTGACAGCTATTACATGATAAACCTGGAAAACCTAACTCATCGTCGGGGTTCAGGACAACAATCATTTACCCTTGATGTGCCAGATCTTAAAATTAGTAGAGGTGAAATAGTTGCTCTGACTGGTGCAAGTGGATCGGGCAAAAGTACAATGCTCGAGATCCTTGGATTGATACTTAAGCCGTACTCTATGGAGCAGTTTGATATTGTTGGGTATAATGTTTCAAGGTACTGGCATACTGGCAATAACAGCAGATTAGCCCAGTTGCGAGCAGAACATTTAGGCTTTGTACTTCAAACCGGTGGCTTATTACCCTATTTATCCGTCCTTGATAATATTACTCTATCGCGCACCATTTTGGGCTTGAAACCAACAGGAAGCTTTGTTTCTGAAATATGCCATCTTTTAGGTATTGAGCATTTATTAAAGCGAAAACCCGATCAATTATCAATCGGTGAAAGACAACGGACTGCTATAGCAAGGGCTTTGGCACATAAACCAAAGGTTTTATTGGCCGACGAGCCAACTGCTGCATTAGATCCTTATCATGCTGATCAGGTTATGGGTTTATTAATTAAATTAACACAAGAATTTAATTTAACTTCAGTTATTGTCACTCATGATTGGAATAGAGTAAAAAATATGGGTATCAGAGAAATCAAAACTGTTTGTAAATATCAAAAAGATAATGGCACTGTTTCAGTGCTTACAGGTTAAGTGTAAATTATGCAGCAGAGATTAAGGCTAATAAAAGTGAGCAGCTCACTTGCTTTTAGAGATTTATGGCATGATAAAAAAATTACTTTTTGCTTAATTGTTTCTTTGGCATCTGTGATAGCCCCTTTGCTTTTATTATTAGGTTTGAAATCTGGCATAATTCATACTATGGAAGAAGAGTTTTTAAAAGATCCTTTAAAAAGAGAAATTAAAATAATGGGTCATTATAAGCATAACTTATCCTGGTTTGAAAAAATAAAAACTCAGAAGGAAACAGAATTTATCATTCCAAAAACTCGAATATTAAATGCTCAAGTTGATTTTGTTAAAAATAAACGAAAGTTTTTACGCATGGTTGAAATTATACCGACTCAGGCTGGTGATCCTGTTTTATCAGGACAAAGTGATTTTCCTGCAAATAAAAGTCAAATTGTGGTATCGCACACAGTTGCTCAAAAACTTGAACTGGAAATAGGTGAGCAAATAACCATGGTTATTGCTCGCGGGTTTCACAATGAAAAGCAGTTTGGAAAGTTTAAAGTGACTATTATTGGAATTTTGCCAGAGAGTTTGATTTCTAAACAGGCGGTCTTTGTCGATTTTGATTTACTGCTGGATGTTGATGACTTTAAAGATGAATTTGCAGTGCAGGATTTTGGTATTTATGATGGCAAACCTCGGGTTAAGAGAGATATCTTTGCGAGTGCCAGAGTGTTTTCAAAATCTCTTGAAGGTGTCGCTGCCCTGGCTGATTTTATCAGGGATACCGGGGTTGAAGTTAAGACTTATGCTAAAGATATAGAAAATATACAACAGACAGAGAAAGTCCTGTCATTCGTTGTTAAAGTTGTTGCCTGGGTTGCTATTCTGGGTGGTGCTATTTCTTTAACCGGCTTTTTAATTGCTAATGTCGATCGTAAAAGACAACATCTTGCTATGCTCAGGTTACTGGGTTTTTCAGCAGCCAGCATTTCTTTGTATCCAATTATTCAGTCTTTGGTTATTGCATCACTGGGATTTCTAATTGCGATTGGTGGATATTTTATGGGGGCAGCTGAGTTTGATCGGGTATTGGGTGGTTTTATGCAGGAGCAGGGATATATTTGTCAATTATCTGATAAACAGATTATAGCTGCCTTTCTTTTTACTAACCTGGTTGTTATGGGTGCTGCAGTGACAGGAGGTTTTCGTGCTATTCAGATTGAACCGGCTGAAACTTTTCGCCAGCAGTAAAATGCTGATAAAGTTCTTTTTTGTTTTTATTGTTTTGTTGAATTCATCATCAATATTTGCCTGGGATAGTAAGTTTTATAATCCTGAACCTGACAATGATGATGTTATTTTACCCATGCCTTGTGACGGAGCAATAGTATTTAGAAAAATTTCTGTGCCAGTAAGCGAACCCATGGCGGATTACCCGATTAAAGTCGGTACTGCAGATGATGAACTGGGTTATGTGGAAAACACAAGACCTGCGTATATTGCAGGAAGTTTTGTTGAAGAAAGTGGCAATAGTTTTTATTTGATGGGTAAATATGAAATCAACCAATTACAATACGCTGCTGTGATGGATAAAAAATGTCCTAAAGTGTCCATGAAGGGGCGATTGCCGCAAAATAAAGTGAACTGGTATGAAAGTGTTGATTTTACTAACCGGTATAATTTGTGGCTATTACAGAATGCTAAAGATAAACTTCCGGTTAAAGATGATAATAACGGATTTGTCCGTCTACCCACTGAAGTGGAATGGGAATTTGCAGCCAGAGGGGGTATTGCCGTTCCATCATCAACATTTCAGGAAAGACTTTTTCCCATGGAGGAAGATATTAAACGATATGTATGGTTGTCAGGAACGCAATCTGCTAATGGCAAAGTTAAACTAACCGGTTTATTAAAACCGAATCCATTAAAATTATACGATATCCTGGGTAATGTTGATGAAATAGTCTTAACCCCTTTCAGGCTAAATAAACTGAACCGAGAACTGGGTCAGACAGGAGCCTTTGTGGTCAGAGGTGGCAGCTATCTGACCAGTGAAAAATCCATGAGAACATCAATACGTCATGAAGTCCCTTTTTATATTAAAAATGGATTAAGAAAAAGTAAAACCACCGGTTTTAGAGTTGTCCTGAGTTCACCCTTATTAACATCCCTGAAGACAATTCAAAACTATAAGAAAGCCTGGCACAAATTAGGCAAAACTATTAGCAAACCCTCTGCCTC
>JALVAL010000041.1 GCA_027011205.1 Gammaproteobacteria bacterium | reverse complement strand
TGAAAAGCGTTTTAACTTATTAAGTAATTTTGACAGAATAGATTTGTTTTCACTGGCTTGCGGTGTTTCTGAGGCAAAGGTATGATCTATCTGTCGACGGGAAACGTTAGCCAGTCCAATGGCTTTACAGGCACTGTAAAAGGCAAATACATAACGTTGTTTAATAGCTAATAGCCGTGCTGCTTCAGTTAAGGTATAGGGTTTGTCGTATAATAATGCGGCAATACGTACTGCATGCGGTATTGATGCCAGTCGGGTCAGGTTGGGCCACTGCATTAAAAATACCGGTTTAAGGATTTCTGTCCCCACGGGTATCCGCCCTCTGGATGACCACAGGCTGATAAGCCACATAAAGGATTCCATATTCCAGCTCTGCTTTTCCAGCGTTTTTTTCAGGGTTTTATTTTTGTTGGTTTGAATGATTTTATGCAGTTCATTGCGAAAGGTATTATCCCTGGGTGTAAAACGGGGTTTATTGTCAATAGTGACCAGACATAAGGGACGAATAATTCCCGGGCCGACTGTGCTGTAAATTTTTTGTTCCTGATGATCAAAGTAAAATTCATGGTTTAATACATTAAGCTGAATAATCTGTCCGCTCTGTCGGGATTTAATACTGGCCTGTTCAACCACTGCCTGTAAACATTGAGCCGGAGAGTAAAATATTTTTTTTTGCTGCTCAGGATCATTAATATCGATATCCTGCTGCTCTCCTACAAAATGTTCCTCATTTTTTACTTTTAATAATTTACCGGCACGGGCAGTAGAAGTGACTTTGTTTTCCCGAATTTTATTTTTTATGGGAACTACATTGGTTTTTTTTGACTGACCGGGAGACGCTTTTTGCTTTGCTGTTTTATTAACAACAAATTTGTAATCAGCTGTTTTAGAGGCGGTTTGTGTCTGTACCTTATTTAATACTGGAATATGAAAAAACTGTTCGCATATCTGGTTCAGCGAATTTTGTAAGGAATCACGTTTAACTGGTTTGCGAATAAAAAATTCATTGTCATGCTGGCATTCATAGGCACTGAGGGACAGAATCAGAATAATTAATTGAGGGTATTTTTCTACCAGCGCCGGATAGCCCTGTTTGATATTATAGGCATCCATATCCACCAGGCAGATTTGAGCCTGTTCATAATTATCGGTTAGAACACAGTTCTGTTGATTAATTTTTTTAAAAAAGATCTCATAAGCAGATCGGGATCGCTCATCAATCCCTAAAAAAGAGATATATACGTTTTTTGTTGTCACGAGTCCCCACCCTGCACACATTAAAAATCAGTTATTCCCGGACGGGAAAATAGTTAAGTATCTTCCTGTTCTTCCGGTTCAAAAAATGTTTTAGCTTCATTCCATAATTGAGCCGTATTGGTCTGTTGCGCATATTGCTGATATGCCAGTTGAAATTCATCGTTCAAATTTAATGCCTTATATAGATAAAGTAACCTGGATGTTAATTCTTTATTACCACTATCCTGTTGAAGGTGTCTGCTAATATAATCCATTGCTGCTTCAAACTGACTGTTTTCTATATAGGAGTCAGCGGTCAGCAATATATCTTCATTGTTAGTAGCATCATCCGGTATGGTAATAATGTCTGTAAGCAGATATTTCTGTCTGTCTCTAAACAGACATTCTGCAGGCAATAGAGGATGATTATCTGTCAGTTGATGGTTTTTTAAAGCCTGTTCAAGCATCTCCACCTGACGGTTATTAAAGAGTTTTCGGGTGCTTTGCCAGAGCCGCTGACGCAAAGCCTCCCCTGAACTGCCCAGAATAATAAACAAATCACATAAGGCCGTATAAGCCTGCTGAATCTTCCTGCGATACAGAAAAAACTCAATGCGCTGCAGATGACAGCTTAAATTATCCGGTTTCAGACGTAGTTGATATTCAAAAAAATGCCCCAGTGATTCAGGCAGAAAATCGGCTTTTGGAGAAAGCTGATTTTTTGCCAGCTTATTCATACCGATTTTATTAACAAAGTAAAATATCGGTTCAAAAAAAGTGTTCTGTTCCTGCTCACTGATATTGGGATTTGCCATATCAAAACCATTCACTTGTTTAAGTCTCTAGGGTGAATAAAGTCTAATAATGTGAACTTGTCTGTAGGATTGTGAAAAAAACATGAAAAAATGTGAACAAGGTTTAATAATCAATACGGGAAAGTTGCTTTCCAGCGCATTGTTTGCAGGCATAATTTTCTATGGCTTGAGTGGCTTTTTGCAGGGTGGTATCACATACAGAACATTTGTAAAAAGGTTGAAACACCATAATATCATCATACTCCACCCGTACCGCATAAGGATTGTATAAGATCTGGCATTTGGGGCAGTGATACAGTGCAAAGCCAAATTCTGCAGTATCAACCTTATGTTTTCTTAAAATGGATCGTACCTGAATCTGAGTTTTACCCTGCAGATGTTCTACCGCTTTATCAAGTGATTCTTCTGAGTCATCATGGCCTATTTTAAAGTTCTCGGTGGTGTGACATTTATTACAACGGGTTTGAAAAAATTTTATGGCCATTCCGGGCCTCCATTGTCAGTTTAAAAAATTCAGATGGCTATTTTAACAAAGGACTATTAAACCTGAAATAATTCTGGAAAAATCAGTTAAAACTACTGCGAACGTCCAATTCACTGAATCTTCAGTCCTTCTCCTCATGGGGCCTGCTATTGGCGATTGTTCTTGCTAAGATTCATCTGCTTTATTTAGATTGAGCTGGAGCTGGAGCTAAATCTAAATACGCTTCCAAGTAACAATAGGTTTAGACAAATACCTTAAAAGCTTTATAATCCAGTAAACCCGGCACCTCGCCTTAAAAGACGAGGCATTTGGGAAATATTTGTCACCTCTGCTATCCTCGATCTTAAGGACGAGGTCTTACGAGGTATCGGGTAAATTATATTTTATAAGCACAGAGGTTTCATTTGTCAGCACTTGATCACTTTTATGTTCCTACTCTCAATACGGTATGGAATATTATGGTCAAATTCGATGTAGATCCCAGACCGATTTTTGAAAATTTCGGTTTACAGGAGCAGGATCTACAGGATAGTAATAAACGTTGTCATGCTTATATTGAAATTGCCCTCTGGCATCATGCTCAGAATATTATTAAGGAACCCTGTCTTGGATTAAGTGCTGGGAGTGATACCTGGCACCCTTCTCAAATGGGTACTCTGGGCTATGCCTGGCTGGCCAGTTCCACTCTGGAAAGGGCTTTTCATCGACTCAGCCGTTTTCATCATATCGTTACCAATGCTTATGAAATAGAAACTCGGAAAAGCAATGATCTTTATACGGTTTCGATTCAATACTCCAGACACAATCCTGCATTTCAGGCTCGCTCTGAATCTATTATGGCTACCCTGTTATATATGAGCCGTATGAATTTCGGACATTCGTTAGCGGTACAGGCAATAAGTTTTATACATTCTGAACCGGAAGCAGTAGCAAAATATTACCAGGTTTTTGGCAGCAATCCTGTTTTTGCTGCTGCAGAAGACAGCATATCCTTTGCCCTGGATGATGTGACTCGTCGCCTGCCGACGGCAAATCATCTGTTTGCAGAAATGATGGATCAATCTATTATTCAGACGCTCAATAAATTGCAGCTGGATAATATTGTGTCTCAGGTTAAAAGTATTATTATTGAAAATTTGTCCTGTGGTAAGGTGACAGAGGAAGATATTGCCGGTCAACTGAACATGAGTAAACGTAAATTGCAATTGAAACTGGCTGGAGAAGGTGTTCGATTTAAAGGCTTGCTGGATGAAATTCGTTCTAATATGGCATGTGTCTATTTAAAAGACCAGCAGCACTGTTTGAGTGAAATTGCATTTTTACTGGGTTTCTCAGAAGTAAGCTCCTTTTCCAGAGCGTTCAAGCGCTGGACAGGCATGTCACCGGGACAGTATCAAAAGGGGCTGGAATAAGTCTGGATTTCGGTTGAGCCGGGAACAATTATAGTAGAGGCGGGGTAAATAAATTACGCATATTGAAAACGCGGAAGTTCAATATGCTCAGGGAATCTGGTGTAATTTATTGTACTCCCCCTAAAGTTGTGTGTGCTTTTTTATTCTTATTATTATTTTCGTAACTACTCAGCATATTCATCTTTTGCCCGATTTCATCGTTATTTTCGTACTCAAATGGTCACATATTTATATATGCTCACATTTTCCGTGCGAAAATGCCTTGAACTCAGACAAAATCTAATCATGCTGAGTAGTTACTTATTTTCTTCTTATTGTTGAATACAAGTATATGATTTTTTATAATATATTCATTGACGATTTGTGCAATATTAATG
>JALVAL010000040.1 GCA_027011205.1 Gammaproteobacteria bacterium | reverse complement strand
TTTTATTTTATTTTTTTGGTATTTCTAAAGTTACTGCGAAAAGTTTTTTTCATCTGCTTGTTAAACGTTGCTATAGCTCAATGGTTCATCTTAGCGAGAACTGCTGGTTTTTTAACTTGATGCCGGCAGGTATGTCTATTACTCTTAAGGCAACTTATAAGTAACAGAACTTGTAACTATTCAGCGTAATTTGAACTCCGTAAGAGTCTCAGGCTATGGACAGTAAAACAGCAATCGGGAGAAATATATGGCAGGTTTAGATGTATTTGTAGTGGGCTTACTGGTGTTCACCGTAATACTGATTTTTTTAGGGGTTAAAAAAGTGGATCAGGGTATGGAATTTACGGTAGAGCGGTTTGGCCGCTATACCCGTTCTCTCAGACCCGGCCTTAATTTTATTGTTCCTGTTATTGATGCCATTGGTAAGCGTGTCAATATGATGGAGCGGGTAATGGATGTCCCTTCTCAGGAAATTATTACCAAGGATAATGCCATGGTAAAAGTAGACGGAGTGGTTTTTTTCCAGGCTATGGACAGTGCTAAAGCCTCTTATGAAGTCAATAATCTTGAACACGCCATTTTAAACCTGACCATGACCAATATCCGTACTGTGATGGGCTCTATGGATCTGGATGAATTATTGTCCAAACGGGATGAGATCAATTCACAACTATTGAATGTGGTCGATGATGCGACCACACCCTGGGGCGTTAAAGTGACCCGTATTGAAATTAAGGATATTGCGCCGCCAATGGATCTGGTGGATGCCATGGCAAGGCAAATGAAAGCGGAACGGGAAAAACGTGCCAGTATTCTGGAAGCAGAAGGTGAGCGTCAGGCAGAAATTTTGCGCGCAGAAGGTGAGAAACAGGGGGCTATATTAAAAGCGGAAGGTGATAAAGAAGCCGCTTTTCGTGAAGCAGAGGCTAGAGAACGTCTGGCAGAAGCTGAAGCCAAGGCTACCTTGATGGTTTCTCAGGCTATTGAAAAAGGCGATATCAATGCCATTAATTATTTTGTGGCCACAAAATATGTCGAAGCCTTAAAGGAAATTGGTATGGCAGACAATCAGAAACTGGTCTTTATGCCGCTGGAAGCTTCCGGGGTTATCAGTGCCATTGGCGGTATTGGTGAACTGGCCAAAGAAGTGTATGCCAAAAATAACGACTAGCAGCCCCTGAACTCTAAACGGAATAAATATGGAATCTTTTGTTATGCATCTGGAATTCTGGCACTGGCTGACACTGGCTGTGGTGCTTATCATTCTGGAAATGTTAAGTCCCGGTGTCTTTCTTATGTGGTTGGGTATTGCGGCAGGTATTGTAGGTATTGTCATGATAATATCTCCAGACCTGAGCTGGCAGATGCAGCTGGTGATCTTTGCACTGCTTTCGGTGAGTAGTATTATCGTATGGCGCTGGACACAATCTTATTTTACCCCCGAGTCCGATAATCTGAAACTGAACCGCAGGGCAGAGCAATACATTGGCCGGACTTTTTATCTGGTGGAACCTATTATCAATGGTATGGGCAAAATCAAGGTCGATGATTCGACCTGGAAGGTCAGAGGCAAAGATGCCCCGGTCGGCACCCAGATCAGTATTACCGGGGTAGATGGTGTAATTTTCGAGGTACAGGTAATTTCAGAAGACTCAGCCCGTTAATCCCCCTTTTTAAGTAGAGGGCAGGAAAATATTACCGACTACCGACTAATAACTTACGCTCCTTGCGCCAGCTTAACCAAATTACCGGCTTCAACCAGCAGGCAGTCTGCCTGATCGTTTTGTTTTAAATAGGCGATCACAATTTTTACCGCTTCAGCGTTTAAAACGGTATTAATTCTATTCATGGGCTTGAATTGTTCCGGTTTAAAGTCCACCACATCATTAATATCATCTATGCGTATGGCTACTGTGGGTGATGAGCCGTCCTCAGTCACATATAATAGCACCTGACGGGAGGATTCTTTTAAATGGGTCCGAGCCTGCTCAAATCGTTTCATCAGACGTTTTAATGTAACATTGCGTTCATAGCGCAATAATTGATTGGCGAGTTCCAGATCACCGTCTTTTTTCATATTGAGTATTTTATCGGCCATGGCATGGATCTGTTTATGGGGTTTATCAAACTCTGCAAGAACTTCTATCAGAGTTTCATCACGGGATTTAAAATGGTCATACCACTGTCCAAATGCGCATTTATGCGGATCTTTTGCTTTTACAAAAGGCACATCATTTATCAGACTGTCTTCAAGGGCAGTAACCCAGTCAACGTGATCCTTTTCCCGCTCATTGAGTAATTGAATTAATTCTGCATTTTTTTCCACACCGGAATTAAAACTGAGTAAATTTGCAAAATCAAGCACAGGTACTGCATTGCCCTGAAATTCTATCATACCCACCAGACCTTTGGCCTGTGATGGCAAGGACTGAATATTGTCCATATTCTGGCTGATGGTCAGAACTCTGGCTATATCAATAGCGTAAAGGGTATTGGAAACCCAGAAGGTAAAGGCTCTCAGGCCATTACTGTATTGAGCCGGTGAAAGGCTGGCAGAAGGCTGCAAATTTTCTGTCTGCATCGCTGTCATAGTCATCATTCAGTCCTGATTATGGGTATCTGATTTTGCTGGATTAATTACAGTATCGGTTAAATAATAAGAATCTTTAATTTTCTGTGAACAATTGCTGTTTCAGGAAACAAATATCTGATTTGTTGGGCTTAATCCGTTATAATACGCAGTTCGTTAAATGATTCCTTTTAAATATTAGCTTAATTTTTGGACTTTCACAGTGAAAGATATTAGTAAAATCAGAAACATTGCCATTATTGCACACGTTGATCATGGTAAAACAACCCTAGTCGATGAACTGCTCAAACAATCCGGTACCTTTAGTGACCATCAGGAAGTTTCCGAGCGTATGATGGATTCCAATGAGCTGGAAAAAGAGCGTGGCATCACGATTTTGTCCAAAAACACCGCCATTGAATGGAATGGATATCATATTAATATTGTAGACACCCCGGGACACGCCGATTTTGGCGGTGAAGTAGAGCGGGTTCTTTCCATGGTTGACTGTGTCTGCCTGCTGGTGGATGCCGTTGAAGGCCCTATGCCTCAAACTCGTTTTGTTACTCAGAAAGCTTTTGAACTGGGCCTGAATCCTATTGTGGTGGTCAATAAAATTGACCGCGATGGTGGTCGTCCGGACTGGGTTATCGATCAGACTTTTGATTTATTTGATCGTCTGGGCGGCACCGATGATCAACTGGATTTTCCAGTCGTCTATGCTTCTGCAATTTATGGTTATGCCTCTCTGGAAGATGATGTTCGTGAAGGTGATATGACCCCTTTGTTTGAAACCATTGTGGAAAAAGTATCTCCACCGGATGTTGATATGGATGCCCCGTTTCAAATGCAGGTGATCAGTCTGGACTATAATAGCTATCTGGGTGTCATTGGTATTGGCAGGATTAAAAAAGGCACTGTTAGAACCAATTCGCAGGTTATTATCGTTGATCATGAAGGTAATGAGCGTAAAGGACGTCTTCTGAAAGTCTTTGGTTTTAAGGGACTGGAGCGTCTTGAAGTACCGGAAGCTCAGGCCGGTGATATTATAGCATTCTGTGGTATTGAGGGGCTTAATATCTCAGATACCTTGTGTGATCCCAGTGCCGTTGAAGCACTGCCGGCACTGACGGTAGATGAACCGACAGTAACCATGACTTTTCAGGTTAATAATTCACCCTTTGCCGGTCGTGAAGGTAAATTCGTTACTTCCCGTCAGATTAAGGAACGTCTGGAAAAAGAATTACTGCACAATGTGGCTTTACGGGTTGAGCAGACCGAAGATCCCGATAAATTCCGGGTTTCCGGTCGTGGTGAATTACACCTGGGGGTATTAATTGAGAATATGCGCCGTGAAGGTTTTGAACTGGGTGTTTCCCGTCCTGAAGTTATTACTAAAGAAATTGACGGAGTCATGTCCGAACCTTTTGAAGACGTGATGCTGGATGTAGAAGATCAGCATCAGGGTAGCATTATGGAAAAAATGGGTGAGCGTAAAGGTGAACTTAAAAATATGGTGCCTGATGGCAAGGGCCGAGTCAGGCTGGAGTATGTTGTCCCTTCACGCGGTCTGATTGGTTTACAGACAGAGTTTATGACGGCCACCTCCGGCAGTGGTCTGTTTTATCATAACTTTGATCATTATGGCCCCATAATCCCCGGAGAATTTGCCAAACGTAATAATGGGGTACTGATCAGTAACGCTCAGGGGACATCGGTTGGTTTCGGACTGTTTAATCTACAGGATCGCGGTCGACTGTTTATTGGTCATGGTGTGGATGTCTATGAGGGTATGATTATTGGTATTCATTCCCGTAGTAATGATCTGGTGGTTAACCCCTTAAAAGCCAAACAGCTGACCAATGTGCGTGCATCAGGTACGGATGAAGCAGTTACATTGACAACGCCCATTACCATGACTCTGGAGCAGGCTCTGGAATTTATTGATGAAGATGAGCTGGTAGAAGTAACCCCTGAAAGTATTCGCATTCGTAAACGCCTGCTGACTGAAAACGAGCGTAAACGAGCCGGACGTGCTAATAAAGCTTAGTTAAAACATAGTTAAAACATAAGTTGAACTAAATCCCTCATCTATCTCCAAGTTTCTAATAAAAGGGGCTGATGGGGGGGAACCGTTTCCCTCGTTTTGAGTGAGTTAAATTTAATAAAGTGCATAGTTACCCTTTATTCCTTCTGGAAACTACTCATTGTATCCTGCCAGAAAAATACCTACTCTTAAGGTAAGCAATATAAAAGTTAGACTATATAAACTTTATAATATAAAAAGTTACACCCACAAAAACAAAAGGTGACAATATGAAGCACTTAACTGCAATTTTCGTTTTGATTTTTTCCGTATTCCTGTTGATGGCCAACAATGTTCTGGCTGAAAATGCTAAAGAGTTTGATGAGCATATTGTCTATTTCAATGCTTTTCCCACTGACTCACTACCGCCGGAAATGACCAAACATTATGGTCTTAAACGCAGTAAAAACTATGCCCTGGTTAATGTTTCGGTAATGAAAAAAGGGACTGGAGTTCCAACGGGTGTTAAATCCAGAGTTACCGGTGAGTTAAAGAATCTGATGGGGCAGGTTCGTAAGCTGAACTTTCAGGAAATAAAGGAAGGAAAGGCTGTTTATTATATTGCCCAGGTCGGGGTTCAGAGCCATGAAGTGGTCAATTTTAACATTGACATAAAGCCGGAACATGGTCAGGAAAAATACAGCATTACATTCAGTAAAAAGTTTTAAGCCTGCATCCTGAGACTGATATTAAATAGAGAAAACAGGCCAAAGCCGATGATTATTCCACCGGCCAGAAAACGAACCCATGTTTTGCGGATAAAATTGGTCAGGCTGGCTGCAAAGACTCCCATGGCCAGTAGCATGGGCAGGGTGCCCAGACCAAAGCTGAGCATTAACAGACCTCCTTCAATGGCACTGCCTGTTGAAATAGACCAGAACAAAATGGTGTAAACCAGCCCACAGGGCAGCCAGCCCCATAAGGATCCCAGAATTAAGGCCTGAAAAGGTGATTTTACCGGGATAAAACGCCGACTGACTGGTTCTATACGTTTCCAGAGCATGCCACCTGCGCGTTCAATATTACGTAATCCGGCCCACCAGCCGCCAATATACAAGCCCAGAGCGATCATAAATAAGGCCGCAAAAATTTGCAGACCAAACTGAATATTATTGAGTATGGGTAAATTGGCCGCCATCATACTAATTCCGCCTACCAGAACCCCGGCAAAGGTGTAACTGAGCAGGCGGCCACCATTATAGGCCAGCAGATAGGGATAAATATTTTTAGCCGGTTGCGGCTCAGGTGTTTTATCACCATTAGAGCTGATGGAGGGATTAATTCCAAAGGTTAATGCTCCCACAATACCGCCACACATACCCAGGCAATGTACACCACCCAGTAAACCGGCAATAAAAGCAGCAAAATAGGAAATTTCTACAGGCATAAAATAGGCTCTTCTGTGATCTGGACTGGTGGGTTAATCATAATTATAAATCATGCTTATATATCATACTTATATATCATAGTTATAATTCATAATAATCGGGGCATGATCAGAAAAACGCTGATCTTTATAAATGGACGTACTTTCCAGTTTATCGGCCAGATTCGGGGAAATCACCTGATAGTCAATACGCCATCCGGTGTTATTGGCCCAGGCCTGTCCCCGGTTAGACCACCAGGTATATTGTTCAGCCTCCTGATTCAGTACCCGAAAAGCATCACTCATACCGATATCATCACCAAATAATCGGTCCATCCAGGCACGTTCTTCCGGCAAACAACCGGAACGGTTTTTATTGCCATTAAAATTTTTAATGTCGATTTTTTTGTGCACGATATTCCAGTCACCGCAAATTATATATTCCCGGTCACTGTGTGCCATTTTTATGAGCATGGGTTCCAGCTTGTCCAGAAACTCCATCTTTAACAACTGACGTTCATCTTTAGAAGAACCAGAGGGCAGATAAAGTGAAGCCACACTTAAATTTCCAAAGTCAGCCTGAATATAACGACCTTCAGTATCAGCCACATCCCAGCCAAGACCTGTGCGAACATTATCGGGCTCTTTTTTTGAGTAAATAGCTGTGCCGCTATAACCTTTTTTATGTGCATCAAAAAAATAGCGGTAATAGCCTTCAGGTGCAAATACCGGATCAGATAATTGATCAATTTGAGCTTTGGTTTCCTGAATACAGACTACATCAGGAGATTCCTTCTGCATCCAGTTAAAAAAACCTTTTTTGGCTGCAGCACGGATCCCGTTTAAATTGGCAGAGATGATTTTCATAGTGTCTCGTTATTAAAAAATACCGGCTACCCAGTGAATATGATATTTGTACTCTATTACGGACTTAAATTTTTTGGGTAGTTAAAAATAGCCGCTATTATAACTCACTTTAGGGTATAATTCAGGCTTCCCTTAGTCACAATATCTGAGTTTACAATGCACGCTTATCAAAAAGAATTTATTCAATTTGCACTGGAAACCGGTGTCTTACGCTTTGGAGAATTTACCCTTAAATCTGGCCGTATCAGTCCTTATTTTTTTAATAGTGGCCTGTTTAATACCGGTGCTTCTCTGGCAAAACTGGGTCGATTTTATGCCAGTGCTTTAACGCACAGCGGTATTGATTTTGATATGTTATTCGGGCCGGCCTATAAGGGCATTCCTCTGGCTTCAAGCTGTTCCATTGCTCTGGCGGATCATCATAATCGGGATTTACCTTATAGCTTTAATCGTAAGGAAGCTAAAGATCATGGTGAAGGTGGTACTATTGTCGGCTCACCTCTGGAAGGTAAGGTGATGATTATTGATGACGTTATTTCGGCTGGCACTTCAGTTAGAGAATCCTTAAACTTAATAGCTCAGGCCAATGCCAAAGCTGCAGGAGTGGTCATTGCTCTGGATCGTCAGGAACTGGGCAAAGGGGATGTATCAGCCATTAGCGAAATAGAAAATAGCTATAAACTGCCGGTAGCCAGTATTATTAAACTGGAACATTTAATTGGTTATCTTCAGTATGATAAGGAGTTTTCGGAATGTTATACCAGAGTAGTGGAATATCGTGAGCGCTATGGGGCATGATAATTTTTAGTCGTTAGTCGTTAGTCGTTAGTCGTGAGTTTTAAGACGTGATATAAATATCAAAGCGGTGTTTTTTCATTTTCAGGGTATAGCTGGGTTGCTGCTGGTTCAGGTACGGGGCTTTTATGGGGCGTTTTACCACGACTCTTTTGGGCGCAATATTTAATGCGGTTGCCAACAGCTGGTCGCTGTCCAGATCTGAACCTGTGATTTTTTGAAAGATGAGCATTTCCTTTTTTACCTGTGCCGTTTTTTTACGGTGGGGGAACATCGGATCCAGATATATTACATCCGGTTTATCTGGCCATTGCCTGATAGTATTCTCAGTTATATTGGTTGCATCATAAAAAATAAACCGCATGCGTTTAATAATATCTGAAATTTCAGGATTATTCTGACCTCGCTCCAGTGCATCACTCAATAGGGCAGCAGAAACAGGGGAGCGCTCCATTAAAATAACACTGGCACCCAGACTGGCAAATACAAAGGCATCTTTACCCATGCCGGCAGTGGCATCAAGAATAACGGGGGAACCGGTTTTATGTAAGCCGACTGCTTTGGCTAAAGTCTGTCCTTTCCCACCACCAAATTTCCTTCGATGATCAACAGCGCCTGAACCAAAATCGATAAAAACTGGTCCTGCAGATTGATCTGCAGTTATTAATTGTAAGTGTTCAGGGGTTAACTGCAGGTAAAACGGCTCTGAGCTGCCTGCAGCATATTCAAATGCCCATTGACAGGCTAATTGTCGGGTTTTTTTAATTAATGCCTGATCGGCTAATGTGGACGGGATAATGGGGAACATTGCTTTTATGAGAACGCCTATATAGATAAGGCTTATAAAACAGCTCAAAAAAATAAGTAACTACTCAGCGCATTCATCTTTTACCTCCCTTTTTGTTAATAAGAGAGTGCGTTATTTTCGTACTCTACCCTCAAGGGGCACCTGGGAATGGTCACGTATTTGTATCTGCTCACATTCTCCGTGCGCCTCTTTGAGGTAGCGAAGCTATTGTGCCTTGAACTGTGGCAAAATCTAAACACGCTGAATAGTTACAAAAATAAAATGAATAAAAAAAGCTGCAACAACCAGAGCTGTTACAGCTTTTTATCAGACTAAATTCTGTGCTACAGAATTCTGGAACTGAGTAACTCGTCTTAGTTAGTGGTATCAATATCGATAACAACACGACGGTTTTGAGCACGGCCTTCTCTAGTTGAGTTATCAGCAACAGGTTCACTTTCACCTTTACCAACAGCTTTCAGGTTAACAGTTACACCAATAGACCTTAAATAGTCAACAACAGCTTGTGCACGACGTAAAGACAACTGCTGGTTGTATTCTTCTGGACCAGTGCTGTCAGTGTGACCAACCACATCTACAGTTTCTGATTTATGGCAACCCTCAGGCACTTCAGCACGTACAAAGTCACGAGCGGCTTTCAGTTTTTCTTTATCAATATCTTTTACGGTTGTACTGTCAAAGTCAAAATGCAGGTCTTTCAGAACAATGACATCTGGGCATTTAGGTGGGTTATCAGAAACAACCACTTCCTTAACATTATTGGTAACAACAACCTCAGATACCCCCATGGCTTTTTCATAGCCACATTCTTCCAGTTTTACATCAGTGTCGGCAAAACGGTCACGCCAGCACTCACCATAGCTGTTTTTCCATACCTGACCATATGAATTTGTTACATAGTCTTCTACAAAACCATCACCTTCAGCAAAGGCTGATGTGGATAAGATGCCCATTGTTAAACCAATAGCTGACACAGCAAGAAGTTTTTTTATCGCCATAACGATTCCCTTTTTTTAAAAAAATGTTTTATCATGTTTAAGAATAGCTTGCGATACACGCTGATGCAAGCAAAATTTTGCAATTCCGAGGAATTTTTAATATTAATGATAAATTATATCATATTTTTTTTGCTGGCAGGGATCCTTTTTTACTGGTGGAACTCTGTTAGTGCCTATGAAGTGGCATATCGGGAAGCAAAATCCGCCTGTCGTCGTCTGGAACTGCAATTTCTGGATGATACCCTGGATGTTATCAAACTGCGCCTGTGTCGCCATCCTAAGGGCTATATGCAATTCTGCCGGACGTATGAATTCGAGTTCAGCAGTGATGGCGACAGCCGTTATAAAGGTTATGTGAATATTGCCGGAAAGACCTTTAAAAAAATGGATATGGGGGTCTGGAAGTCATAAACTTTGAGTCGTAAGTTGAAAGTCGGATGGCTTATTGGGGGTAGACCTGCAGGGGCGGGTTCTGTAATGCGGCTAATTGTTCTTTTAGCTGCAATATGTGTTCACCCCAGAAGGTTTCGGTGTTGAACCAGGGAAAGGCTTTTGGGAAAGCAGGGTCGCTCCAGCGTCTGGCCAGCCAGCCGGCATAATGGATGATTCTCATACTGCGCAATGCTTCAATCAGATTAAGCTCTGCAGGGTTAAAATCACAGAATTCCTCATAGCCTTCAAGTATTTCACGTAATTGTATTTCCTGTTCATGTGGTTCACCGGAAAGCAGCATCCACAGGTCCTGAATGGCCGGGCCATTACGGCTGTCATCAAAATCCACAAAATGCGGGCCATTATCGGTCCATAAAATATTACCGGGATGACAGTCACCGTGCAGCCGAATTAACTGAGGGGCGCATTGTTCATATTTACTTTCTACGTGTTTTAAAATATCAGCCACAATGGCTTTGTATGAGGGAACATAAAGGTCAGGCAGAAAATTATTGTCCAGAATGTATTGATATGGACGGAGAATAAAGGAATTAATGGATAGTGTCGGGCGATGCTGAAACAGGCCGCTTTTCCCTACTGCGTGTATACGCCCCATAAATTTACCCAGACGGTACAGATGATCCAGATTGGTGAGTTCCGGAGCCCGCCCGCCCTGACGGCGATAGAGGGAAAACCGGTAGCCTGAATAATAAAATAAACTGCTATCTGGCTGTGAATCGGGTAGGTACAGTGGTGGAACCACAGGGATTTCCAGCTCAGCCAGGGTGGTGGAAAACTGATGTTCTTCCAGAATTTGTTTATCACTCCAGCGGCAGGGGCGATAAAATTTGGCAATCAGAGGGACAGAATCTTCTATGCCCACCTGATAAACCCGGTTTTCATAACTATTCAATGCCAGGACTCTGGCATCAGACAGAAACCCCAGACTTTCTACCGCATCAATAATAGTATTCGGATCCAGTCTGGAATAATCTTCCGCCAGTGCTGAATGTGTTGGCTCCGGGGGAGTCGTAGAGTGTTCAGGCATTATTGTCTCACTTGCTGCAGGCTGCTGAAAAAAGTACCGATGGCCTGACTGAGCTGCTCTGAGCGTTCAGGTGAACGAAATGCCTGTAAAACAGGTTCTCTCATACCCGGTATAAACATTAGATCAGACAATACGGCATTAAATGCCTGCTGTCCATGTTCGGTTTGAGTCAGAGATTCAAGAAAGGGCATCAGGGTTTCATACTGTTTTAACTGAGGCCAGCACCGGCCGGATATAATCGCCAGTATTTCAATATCATTATGAACCGAGGATTTCAGTACCTGGCGGATAAAATATCCGGCCTGTTCCGGGCAGGCGCAACAGGCAGTGGCACGAATAGATGCAGCACATAGCTGTGCTGTTGACTGTGAATCAGAATGGTTTTGCAGTTCATTATTGGCTCGCTGGAAAACAGCCTGACAGAAGGTTTCTGAAACACTATGGTTTTCCAGGCACTGACTTAGTGCCAGAAACGGGGCAGCAGGTATGCTGGAAACCGATTCAGATAACCATTGGATATTGCTTTTGTGCTGATAGCTTTCGTTAAGATGTGCTGCAAAATCTGCCAGCCCCTGAAAACCCAGCGCTTGCCAGTGTTTAAAATGATCCTGACCGGAAAAAAAAGTCTGTGCAGGTGCATAATATCGGGATGACGGCAGATTAAGGTGCTGGTATGCCAGAGCATGAAAATTGGCCAGCTGTTCTGGTCGGGGTTGAAATCCATAAGGATTATCCTGCATGACATTTTCCAGAGTGTTTAAGGAGCCTGCTGAAGCTGATGAATCGGGTTTCTGGTTGAGTGCATCCAGTAAACGATGTAGAAATTCATCCCGTGCAGCAAGGTTTAAACGGGCCTGCTCATCCAGCGGCAGTTTTAAAAACCAGACATTATGCTGCTCAGGGCTATTATGCCGCTCAGGGCTGTTGCCCACAGGCTCTTTTTGTGCCGGCCAGAATAAAATGGCCAGCCAGATATGTTGCAAAAACGGGGCTGCACAGGGAATATGAGTTTGTTCCAGCTCATGTAAAGTTTGTGCATCAAGGGGGCGGATAATACGCCCCATATCAAAACACTGAAAATCACAGTCGATAAATGAGAAAAACTGCTGAATGCTGTTAATATTAGCCATTATTTAATTAGTTTGAGATGTAATAAGTCTGAGCTGACCGGTAGCATAACTTAACAGCTTTTCACCGCTAAGGAATAGCTGCAGATCATTACCGGCCAGAGCTTTACGCCAGCCGGATAAAATGGCCAGATCCCGTTGACCCTGAATCAGGGCATTCAGTTCTTTTCGAGTGCACAGACAGCGGGGACTGATTTGATTATCACGGGCAGAGATATGAATAACCGCCATCAGACAATCGGCCAGGGCTTCTTCATTCTGACTTGGCTTATGGGTTTTGGCTAATATGGGACATTCATTATCCGGGGTTTTCAGCCCCTCCTCAATCAAAGTCATAAACGTGGCGGTATTATGACTTAAAAAACCACTGCTCAGTTTATAATTCTGCTGCAGCTGAGCTTTATTTTCGGGGGGATTAACAGCTAACTCCAGCAAGCTTTCATCACTCAAAACACGCCGCCGGGGACGATTCTGGCGAATAGCCTGTTGCTCTCTCCAGGCAGTGAGTTTTTGCAGAATAGCCAGCTGCTGTTTTCTTAAACGATTTGCCCCACGGATTTTTCGCCAGATAGTGTCTGGAGCTGGGGCATATGTTGAACTGCTGGATAAAAAAACAAAATCATCTTTCAGCCACTGCAAGCGGCCCTGTTGTTCCAGTTTTTGTTTTTGCAGGGGATAGAGTTGGGCCAGATAACGTACATCGTCTGCAGCATACTGGATCTGTTTTCTGGTTAGCGGTCGTTTTAACCAGTCAGTGCGGGTCTGGGATTTGTCCAGTTCAATATTGAGTAATAGTTTGACCAGCGGGGCGTAGCCTATCTGTTCACCAAGACCCAGCAATGCAGAGGCAACCTGGGTATCAAAAATATTGTCAGGAACTGAGCCCTGCAAATAATAAAAGATTTCCAGATCCTGACGAGCAGAATGAAAAACCTTAATAATTTCAGGCTTATAAAGCAGCTCCATAAGAGCAGCCAGCTCCTTAATGGCTAGAGGATCAATCAGAGCTATCTGCTGGCCATCACAAATCTGTATTAGAGCAAGTTGTGGATAATAGGTGGTTTGTCGAACAAATTCAGTATCCAGCGCCAGAAATTCACAATCTGAAAATTCCTCACAGATTTGACTCAGACTTTGCTGAGTGTCTATAAAACGAACCTGCATTAAATTCCTTAGCTATTAAAAAGTTGTTATATTATCATAAAACCCAAACAGCCTATAAACACATACTGATTTAATTTTGATTTTAGCAGGGAAACAATATGGATAATTATCAACAGATACTGGTTGCGGTGGACTTATCAGATGATTCTGAACGAGTCTGCACCAAAGCTATACAAATTGCACAGAACTACCAGGCCAGTATACAGGTAGTCTATGTGGCTGAAATGTTTTACCAGATGAGTGCGTCTTATGATCCTCTGTTTTACCCGTCTTATGAAGACATTGCCGTGGATGAAGAGGAAATTATAAAAATTTCTGAATCCAGAATGCAGGAGTTAATTGAAAGTCTGGCAGCAGGGGAGAATGTTAAACTGAGCTCTAAAGTGATATCAGGTGTTCCTAAAACGGAGATTATTGAGCTGGCGGAACAAAACAGGGTAGATTTAATTGTCTGCGGTTCTCATGGCAGAAATGGTTTTGAATTGTTATTAGGTTCAACTGCTAATGCTATTTTGCACCATGCACCCTGTGATGTGCTGGCAGTAAGAACCAGGAAGAAAAAGTCATAAGTTATAAGTCGTTAGTCGTAAAAAAGCCCGGTATCCTTGCGGATAACCGGGCTTTTTTTATATTGTCGACTATCGACTATCGACTATCGACTATCGACTATCGACTATCGACTATCTTACTTACTTTCTTGAGCCTGGGCCGTTTACTGCAATACCATTACTCATATAAGAGTGGAAGTATTCCAGTGCTTTGTATTCATCACTCTGAGCTTTAAATGGCTTGGCA
>JALVAL010000039.1 GCA_027011205.1 Gammaproteobacteria bacterium | reverse complement strand
ATATCAACAAATACGTAACTATTTATTTAGTATGCTGTTGTTATGGATCTTTATTTTAGGTGGCGTGTATTTGTTATCCAACCGCATACATCGTAAAATTTCTACCCCGATTAAGAAAATTGTTGATGGTATGGAACATGTCTCAAATCAACAGGATTTCAGTGTAAGATTAGAGCCGGCTGATGAAGACGAAATTGGCACTATTATTATAAAATTTAATGAAATGCTTGAGCAGATAGAGGAACGTGATAATAAACTGAGAAGTTATCGTGAACAATTGGAAAAACGGGTTATTGAAAGAACTCGAAGTTTACAAAATGCCAAAGAAACTGCAGAAGCTGCAAGTCAGGCAAAAAGTGAATTTCTGGCAGTGATGAGTCATGAAATTCGTACCCCGATGAATGGCGTTATGGGTATGACCGAACTCTTAATGGACAGTGCTCTTGATGTTAGAGCTCATCGTCTTGCTGAAACAGCACATCGTTCCGCAGAAAGTCTGTTAGAAGTTATTAATGATATTCTTGATTTCTCCAAGATTGAAGCTGGAAAATTATATTTAACAAATGAAGATTTTAATTTACGTGATTTGCTGGAAGATACATTAGAACTTGTATCAATACATGCACATAATAAAGGTCTGGCTTTAATTCAAAACCTGCCCCCTGATTTGCCGGAATGGATTAATGGTGATGCACTAAGGTTGCGTCAGGTGTTAATCAATCTTCTTGGAAATGGCGTGAAATTTACTCAACGGGGTGAGGTCAGGCTCTGGGTTAGAGTGGTTGATAATGGTGACAATGAATATCTCCTTTCTTTTGAAATTTCTGATACCGGTCCGGGTATTTCCAAATTTCAACAGGAGAAAATATTTTATGCTTTTAACCAGGCTGATACAACGACCAGTAGACGTTATGGAGGTACTGGGTTAGGACTGGCTATAGCCAGAAATCTGGTAAAACTAATGGGTGGCGGTGATATTCGGCTTGAAAGTGAACCTGGTGAGGGATCTCGATTTAGCTTTTCTGTGAGGATGTTAAAGTCTGAACGAGTAAATGATAGCACTCCTGATGATAATGAAAAACTTAAAGATATTAAAATTTTAATCGTGGATGAAAATCCTGTTCGGGATATATTGCATAAACAGCTGGTGAACTGGGGAATGTATAGTCGTAAAGCAGTTTATAAAGAAGAAATTCTGGAAATTCTGCATCAGTCTGCAAGAGATAATCATCCCTATCATATTTTGTTGCTTAACTGGCATATGCCCGGTATAAATGTTCTGGAACTCATCCGGGAAATCTATTCAAGTGATGATATTTCGGCAGTAAAAATTGTTGTTCTCAGTTCATCTGAAAATGATATGAGTTTGCTGTTAAAAAATGATGTTACGGTGGATTGTTTTATACCCACCCCTGTTCGACAACAAAAGTTATATGAGTGCCTAAATCAGATTATGGGTAATCCCATAGAAACCACTACCTCTGAAAACCTTGAGAGCGCACAATGTAAAGGGCGTGTTCTTCTTGCAGAAGATAATTTTGTTAATCAGGAAGTGGCTATTGCAATGCTTGTTTCTATAGGCTGTGAAGTAGACTCGGTTGACAATGGTAAAGCTGCCTTGTCTGCGTATAAGAAACAGAACTATGAACTGATTCTTATGGATTGCCATATGCCTGAAATGGATGGCTTTGCCGCAGCAAAGGCCATTAGAGAAGTCGAGCAGGAATTACAGCGCCATCCAGTTCCTATTGTTGCTTTAACTGCTGATGTACAAAAGGGTATTCAGAAACAATGTTATAACTCTGGTATGAATGATTATCTAAGTAAGCCTTTCAGCAAAATACAATTAGCGGATATGTTACAGCAATGGTTACCCATGGAGAAAAACCTTTCATCAAATGAAACATTTAATTTAACACCCAGTAATAGAGACGATTCTGTTGAAATTATTGATTTATCGGTTTTAGAACAACTCAAATATTTGAGTAAAGAAACTGGTCGTGATGTTTTAAACCGTTCTGTTAATAATTTTATACACCAGGCATCAGAAAATAGCTCCGAACTTAAACAGGCACTGGATTCAGGTGATCTAGAAAAACTTCGCTTAATCGCCCATAGTATGAAATCCGCCAGTGCCAATCTGGGTGCAAAAATATTGTCACCTTATTTTGCAGAACTAGAATCAGCTGCCAAAAATAATGATTTATCTGATGCGAAAAATTTATTCATAAAAATTGAGCAGGCTTTAAAGCAATTCCTGATAGTATTAAATCAGCACGTTAACGGGAGTCAGCATTTTACTGTTAATAATATCCAGAAACCTCTGGAACGGAATAATTATACTATTTTACTTGTTGATGACGACCCCGATTTTCGTCTCAATACCTCTGATGCACTGCATGCAGCAGGTTATCAGGTTATTGAAGCCGATAATGGCTATCAGGCGCTAAAATTGTGTCAAATGAATCCGCCGGATCTGATTTTGCTGGATGCAGTAATGGCAGAAATGGATGGTTTTGAAACCTGTCAGCGATTACAAACAATAAAATCACTGGTAAATGTCCCTATACTAATGGTAACCGGCCTGGACGATGTGGATTCGGTAACACAGGCCTTTGACTCAGGGGCCTCCGGATTTGTTACCAAACCGGTTAATTATATGGTACTAAAACACCATATTATGTTTGAGTTACGAGCCAGTCAGAATGTAAAAGCACTCAATGAAATTCAGGAGCAGTTAGTCAGTGCTCAAAAAATTGCCAATTTAGGTTATTGGCGCTGGGATTCAAAGAATGACATTTTTAAACTATCTGAAAATTTTTCCAGGAGATTAGGTGTTAATACAAACAGTTGCTGCACTACTCTGGGTGATTATTTAATGTTTGTGCACCCGGAAGACAGAAGTTATGTAAGCAGTGTTATTATTGATATAACCCACAATGCACCACTGAAACCAATAGATTACAGACTGGTTATACACAATAAACCGACCTTGATTGTGCATCAGGAGCTGGGTATTACTCTGGATTCTCCTGATGTGATACTGGGTACTGTACAGGATATTACACAGCAAAATGCAACCGAACGCCATATCCGTCAGCTGGCTTATACCGATGATTTGACTGGTTTGGCCAGTCGTTCCTATTTTTTTAAGCATGTTGATGATTTTATTAATACCGCGCAGCGACGCCAGGAACGTTTTGCCATGCTGTTTCTGGATCTTGATGGGTTCAAAGACATTAATGACAGTCTGGGACATGATATTGGTGATAAATTACTGATAACCATTGCTCAGCGGCTTGAAACAATTTTACGTCATTCTGATTTCGTAGCTCGTTTAAGTGGTGATGAATTCTGTGTTCTAGTTGATAACGTCAATGAACAATATGGGGCGGCAGATGCAGCCAGAAGATGTCTGGCTAAGATTAACCAGCCGGTGATATTAGAAAGTCATTCCATTCGGCCTCGCTGCAGTATTGGCATTGCTCATTATCCGGATGATGGTGAGGATCTGCAGACTTTGCTTAAAGCAGCTGATAGCGCCATGTATGCTGCTAAAGCAGACGGCAGGCATCGCTACGCCTTTTACCAGAAAAATCTTACCTTACAGGCTGAACAGCGCTTAAAATTAGAAGAAGAGTTGCGCCTGGCTATTGAGCTGGAACAAATGGAGCTCCATTATCAGCCTCAAATTGAATTAGCCTCTGGCAAAATGGTAGGTGTTGAGGCTTTGATACGTTGGCGTCATCCGGAGCAAGGTCTGGTAGCGCCTGCTGATTTTATTCCTATTATAGAACGCATCGGTTTAATAAAAGAAATGGGTATATGGGTGTTAAAAACAGCCTGTAAACAAGCAGTCCAGTGGCACCAACAGGGCTTATTAAATATTAATATGGCAGTAAACATTTCCCCTATACACTTTTGTGATCCTCACATAATCAGCTCCGTGGCAGAGGTATTAAAAGAAACGGGATTATCACCAGATAAATTAAAACTTGAAATTACTGAAAGTGTCATGCAATCTCCTGAAAAAATACTTAATATATTTGAACAACTCAGAGAAATGGGCGTTAAAATAGCGATTGATGATTTTGGTACCGGCTATTCATCATTAGCATCATTAAAGCAGCTGCCCATTGATTGTTTAAAAATTGATAAATTATTTATTCAGGATCTGCTGGTTGATAATGGTGCTGCGGTACTGGTCAATACCATAATTAATATGGCACACGCTTTAAATTATTTAGTAGTTGCAGAAGGTGTTGAACAGGAACAGGAAAGCATTCAGTTAAAAGAAATGGGCTGTGATATCATTCAGGGCTATTTCTATAGC